>NZ_JBEXUP010000119.1:0-26139 GCF_040614375.1 Nonomuraea sp. NPDC005983 | reverse complement strand
CCGCGACCGGCCACCACCCCTGCCGCCGGCGGCGAGCCGGTCGAGGCGGATCTGGTCGTCGTGGCCGCCGGCGCCTGGGCGGGAGAGGTGTGCCGGCCCCTCGGCGTCGACCTGCCGGTCTTCCCCCGGCGCGGGCAGATCGTGCATGCCACGCTCGACGGCGTCGACACCGGGTTCTGGCCGATCGTGCTGCCGAGGAGCGGCCCGTACCTGCTGGGCTTCCCCGACTCGCGGGTGGTCATCGGGGCGACCGTCGAGGACGTGGGGTTCGCGCCGCGTGTCACCATGGGCGGCCTGAACGAGGTGCTGGAGGCCGGGCTGCGGGTGGCGCCCGGCCTGGCCAACGCGACCGTGACCGAGACCAGGGTCGGGCTGAGGCCCGTGTACGCGCCCGGCCCGGCGGTGCTCGACCGCCTCACCGACCGGGTCCTGGTGGCGACGGGGCTGAGCGCGTACGGGCTGACGGCGGGGCCGTTCGCCGGGAAGGTGGTGGCCGCGATGGCGATGGGCGAGACGCCGCCCATCGACATCGCTCCCTACGCGGTCACGACCTAGCGAACCGCCACAGCGTGAAGGGGGCGAGCCCGCCCGGCGCCCGTCCCGACAGCATCCGAGCCGGCCGTGGACGTCACCGCCGCCAGCAGGTCAGGACGGCGGAGGCGCTGCACGTCCACGGCAACACGCTCGTCTACCGGCCGGCCAAGGTGGACGGTCTGCGCGAGCGCGCCCAGCCGCTCTCTCCGGCCTGCGTGGCTGAGCTGCTCGACGAGCGTAGGATCGACTCCTCCCCGCCGTGACCGAGTGGGGGAGGCTCGTTGCGTCCGTCAGTGGTGCTGGTGTCGTTGCTGGTGACGTTGCTGGTGACGAGCGGGTGCGGCGGGGCGAGAGGGCCTGTGCCCTCGCCCTCCCCGACCCCGTCGGCCACGTCCCCGCCGCCGTCGGCGGCCCCGGCGCGCCACCCGCCCTCCAGCTCGGCGCGGAGGCCGGAGCACGTGGTGGCGGTGCCGTACGCGGCGTCGGGAGAGTACGAGGTCGTGCCGGGCGACGCCCCTGCCCGGCCCGGCAGCGGCGAGGTGGTGCGGTACCTGGTCGAGGTGGAGCGCGGGCTGCCGTTCAACGGGCAGCGGTTCGCGGCGGCCGTGCACCGCGCGCTGAACGACCCGCGCGGCTGGGCGCGCTTCGAGCGCGTCGACCACGAGCCGGTGTGGGTGCGCGTCGCCCTGTCGAGCCCGAGCCTGACGAACCAGCAGTGCCGTCCGCTGAACACCGGTGACGAGCTGTCGTGCTGGAACGGCACCCGCTCGATCATCAACGCGCGGCGCTGGGCGAAGGGGGTTCCCGGGTACGGGCACGACCTGGCGGGCTACCGCGACTACGTGGTCAACCACGAGGTCGGCCACAGCCTGGGGCACGAGCACGCCGTCTGCCCCGGCCCCGGGCAGCCGGCGCCGGTGATGGTGCAGCAGTCGAAGTCGCTCGGCGGGTGCCTGCCAAATCCATGGCCTTTTCCGTCACAGGGCCAGGAAAGGCAGGAAAGGAGCGAGACTGAAGATCGTCCACAGTGAAGAGAGGTGCGGTTCATGACGACGATCACCACTGGCCGAATCAGCGGTCTGGACGACGGCGGCGTCGCGGTCTTCAAGGGCATCCCGTTCGCGCGCAGCCCGTTCGGCGAGCGCCGCTTCGCCGCGCCCGTGCCGCCCGCCCGCTGGGACGGCATCCTGGAGGCGACCGCGTACGGGCCGCGCCCGCCGCAGCCCGAGCAGCCGGGGCTACGGCTCGGGCCCGTGGCGTCGCCCGCCGACGGGCTCGACATCCTCACGGTCAACGTCTGGACTCCCGACCCCGGCGGCTCCGGCCTGCCGGTGCTCGTGTGGATCTACGGCGGCGCGTACTGGATGGGCTCGGCCGACTGGCCGGAGTACGACGGGGCCAGGCTGGCCCGCCACGGCGTGGTCGTGGTGACGTTCAACCACCGGGTCGGCATGGAGGGCTACGGCCACGTCGACGGCGCTCCGCCCAACCGGGCGCTGCTGGACCAGGTGGCGGCGCTGCGCTGGGTGCAGGAGAACGCGGCGGCGTTCGGCGGCGACCCGGGCAACGTGACGATCTTCGGCGAGTCGGCAGGCGCGGGAGCGGTGGCGATGCTGCTGGCGATGCCGTCGGCGACGGGCCTGTTCAGGCGCGCGATCGCGCAGAGCGTGCCGTGCATGTTCTTCTCCCCCGGCTACGCCGCCCGGGTCACCGAGTCGATCATGCGCAGGCTCGGCGGCGGCTCGCCGTACGACAGGTCGCCGGAGGAGTTGGTGGCTGCGGCGGGCGAGGTCGCCTACCAGGAGATCGCGGGCGACCCCGGACGCTGGGGGCCGCTGGCGTTCTCGCCGATGCCGTTCGCGCCGGTGGTCGACGGCGAGGTGCTGCCGGACACGCCGTGGAACGCGCTGGCGGCCGGCGCCGGACACGACGTGGAGCTGGTCGTGGGGTTCAACAGGGACGAGTTCCGGCTGTTCCACGCGATGCGCGGCAGCGGGCAGTACGACCTGGACACGGCCTTGAAGACGCTCGCCCCCGAGGGCGCCGAGGCCGTGTACCGGTCAGAGGCGTCCGACGAGGAGGGGTACGTGCGGCTGATGTCCGACTGGCTGTTCCGGATGCCCAGCACGCTGCTCGCCGACGCGCACACCGGCAGGACCTACGCCTACGAGCTGACCTGGGCGCCCACCCCGCAGTTCGGGGCCTGCCACGGCCTGGACGTGCCGCTGACGTTCGGCACCACCTCCGGTCAGGTGTCGGCGATGGTGACGGGCGGCTCGCCGGACATCGAGGGCCTGTCGGAGCAGTTCCGCACGGCCTGGACGCGCTTCGCCGCCACCGGCTCACCCGGCTGGCCGGAGTACGAGCGGCCCACCGCGACCACCCACCTGTTCGACGTCGAGCCCTCCGACGTGGACGACCCCGAGGCCGCCTCCCATGCGCTCTGGTCGGAGCGCGGCTTCCCGGTGATCGGCTGACCGTCGCGGCCGGCAGGTTCCCCGGGAGCCGGTCAGCCGAGCCCCTTTTCGGTGCCGACGCCGCGCAGCAGGGTGTCGACGAGGCGGGTCGCCATCGCGTCCGCGTCGCCGTTCTGGCTCTGCGCGGCCTCGTGGATCAGCGCGTAGTAGACGCGCCTGGCCCATTCGAGGTCGACGTCGGCGCGGACGACCCCGGCGGTCTGGGCCTCGAGGAACAGCCGCCGGCACCTCTCCTCCACGGCGGAGTGGACGGCGGCCACCTCGGGGTCGCTCGACAGGGCGCGGCTCATCGCGAACCCCCAGTCGATCTTCACGCGCAGCACGTTGGCCGTGACCTGGTAGAGCGCGACCAGGGGCGGGGTGGACTCGGGATGCGCGGCCTCGACGGCCGCCGCGAACCGCCGGGTGGCCCAGCCGATCATCGCGTCGACGAGCGCCTCGCGGGAGGCGAAGCGCCGGTGCACGGTCGTGCGCGCGACCCCGGCCGCCTCGGCGATCTGCTCCATGCTGGCCGCCGGGTTCCTGCTGAGGACGCGCTCGGCCGCCTCCAGGATCGCCCGCACGGTCCGCTCCGCGTCCGACCTCACCGCTCGCGTTCCTCCACTCACCCTCACAGGCTACACGATCGTGCCCTCTCGCGCCCGAGTTGCGTCATCCATGTTGCAAGTCTTATGGTCATCGCATCGCTTCTGACGCAACTACCGAACGGACGACAGATCATGGACATGCGACTCAACGGCAGGACCGCCGTCGTCACCGGCGCCAGCAGGGGGATCGGGCTGGCGATCGCCGCCGCGCTCGCCGACGAGGGGATGCGCGTCGTGGCCGGAGCGCGGACGATCTCCCCCGAGCTGGCGAAGACCGGCGCGAGCACGGTGGCCGTGGACCTGTCCACCGCCGAGGGCCCCTCCGAGTTGGTCGCCGCCGCGCTCGAACTGGGTGAGATCGACCTGCTGGTCAACAACGTGGGCGGCGGCGACGGCGGCGAAGGGCAGCTCGGCGGCTTCCTCGGCTTCTCCGACGAGCAGTGGCTCCAGGCCTACGAGCTGAACTTCCTCAGCGCCGTCCGCGCCACCAGGGCCGCCCTGCCGAGCCTGGTCAGGCAGCGCGGGGCCGTGGTCAACATCTCCTCCCATGGCGCGCGCATGCCGCACAGCGGGCCGGTCACGTACACCACGGCCAAGTCGGCGCTGACCGCGTTCGGCAAAGCGCTGTCGGAGGAGTTCGGGCCGCAGGGGGTGCGGGTCAACACGATCTCGCCCGGGGCGGTGCGCACGTCCCTGTGGGAGGGGCCGGGCAGTTACGGCGCGGCGCTCGCGTCCTCGCTGGGGCTGGCGCACGAGGATCTCTTGGCGGGGGTGCCGTCGAGCACCGGGATGACGACGGGTAAGTTCGTCGCACCGGAGGAGGTCGCCGCATTGGTGACGTATCTGGCCTCACCGCACGCCGCGAGCGTGGCCGGCGCCGACTACGTCATCGACGGCGGGTCGATCAAGACCGTCTGAGTCTATCGCGATATATCGTAGGCAAACGAGAGCAACGGGGACATCGCGATCGTTGAGCTGGATGCTCGGATTTCCAGGGGAGTGTGAGTGATGGCAGCAATGCGGACGGCACGACGGATCCTCGTCGGCGGGGCGGCCCTGGCAGCGGCCGGCTGGGCCCTGCGGAACGTCCCGGCCGAGCTGGGCGTACGGCCCTTGACCTCGGGCCCCGCCCGGGCCGACAGGATACGGCAGTCACCGCAGTTCAGGGACGGCACCTTCGTCAACCCGATGCCGGAACCCACCACCCTGATGAGCGCCCCGCCACCGAACCTGCTGCGCGAGCTGGCCAGAGACAAGGAGCAACGCCGCCCGGCCGGCCCGGTGCCGCTGCGCGTTCCGCCATCCGACGCCCCCTCACCCGACGGTCTGCGGGCCGTCTGGTACGGGCACGCGTCCACGCTGGTCGAGATCGAGGGCAAGCGGGTGCTGTTCGACCCGGTGTGGAGCGTGCGGCCCTCGCCGTCCCAGTTCGTCGGGCCGAAGCGGCACCACCCGCTGCCGGTGGAACTGAACCGGCTGCCGCAGATCGACGCCATCGCGATCTCGCACGACCACTACGACCACCTCGACATGGCGACCGTCCGGTCGCTGACCGCCACGCAGAAAGCACCGTTCCTGGTGCCGCTGGGCATCGGCGCACACCTGGAGCGGTGGGGCGTCCCCAGCTACCGGATCATCGAACTCGACTGGGACGAGGAGGCCGTGGTCGCCGGGCTGCGGTTCGTCGCGACGGCGGCCCGCCACTTCTCCGGACGCGCGTTCACCCGCAACGACACGCTGTGGGGCTCCTGGGTGGTGGCGGGCAGCGCCAAGCGGGTGTTCTACGCGGGCGACTCCGGCTACTTCGAGGGGTACCGGGGCATCGGCTCGGCGCACGGCCCGTTCGACCTGACGCTGATGCCGATCGGCGCGTACAGCCCGGCCTGGCCGGACATCCACATGGACCCGGAGCAGGCCGTCAACGCCCACCTCGACCTGGGCGGCGAGCTGCTGCTGCCGGTGCACTGGGCGACGTTCACGCTGGCGCTGCACCCGTGGGCGGAGCCGGTGGAGCGGCTGTGGCTGGAGGCGAAGGCCCGCGACGTGAAGATCGTGGTGCCGCGTCCCGGCGAGGGGGTCGACACGGCGGCCGCCCCGGCGGTCGACGGCTGGTGGGAGACGCTCGGCTAGGTCTTCTCTCCTGTGAGGTGGGGCACGCGGCCGGCGGGTGGTACGCCCTGCGGTGCGGTGTGGCCGCGGTGGTGATTGTTGGTGTGAACGATTTGTTAGGAAGGTTATTTACTACTACCTGCCGCGTTCGTATGGTGATATCAGCTGATCTCGGAGGCCGCCATGCGAATTCGGTTCGCGATCGTGTCCCTCGCCCTGGTCACCTGCGGGTTATCCGCTCCCGCCCAAGCCGCTCCCGCCCAAGCCGCTTCCTCCTTCGCCTCGGTGGTGCCCGTCCCGGTGAGCGTGGCGCCCACGTCTGGGGTCACCTACCAGATCACCGCCTCGACCAGCGTCTACTCCGACGTTCCCACGACCGGAAACCTCCTGGCGCAGCAGCTGCGGCGCTCCACCGGCTACCCCGTGCCGATCGCCTCAACCCCGCCCGCCGACGGGATCTCGCTCCGCCTGACCGGCGCGCCCGGCGGTGCGGAGGCCTACCAGCTGGACGTGACCGCCTCGGCGATCACCGTCAGCGCCAACCAGCCCGCCGGGCTCTTCTACGGCGTGCAGACGCTGCGCCAGTTGCTGCCCTCGGCGGCCGACAGCCCGGCCGTCCAGCCCGGTCCCTGGCCCGTCCCCGGCGGGCGCATCGTGGACCAGCCCCGCTACGCCTACCGGGGCGCGATGCTGGACGTGGCCCGGCACTTCTTCCCGGTGGCCGCCGTCGAGCGCTACCTCGACCAGATCGCCCTCTACAAGATCAACGTCCTGCACCTGCACCTGTCGGACGACCAGGGCTGGCGCATCGTGATCGACAGCTGGCCGCGCCTTGCCACCTACGGCGGGAGCACCGCGGTCGGCGGCGATCCCGGCGGGTACTACACCAAGGCCCAGTACCAGGAGATCGTGGCCTACGCCGCGGCCAGGAACGTGACGATCATCCCGGAGATCGACATGCCCGGCCACACCAACGCGGCGCTGGCCTCCTACGCCGACCTCAACTGCGACGGCGTCGCCCCGCCCCTGTACACCGGCACCGACGTGGGCTTCAGCTCGCTGTGCGTGTCCAAGGAGCTCACCTACACCTTCGTGGACCAGGTGCTGGGCGAGCTGGCCGCGATGACGCCCGGGCCGTACCTGCACCTGGGCGGTGACGAGGCCAGCTCCACCTCGGCCACCGACTACAAGACGTTCATGAACAGGACGCAGGACCTGGCGCACGGCAAGACCGTGGTCGGCTGGCACGACATCGTCAACGCCACCCCGCTGCCCGCCACGATCGCCCAGTACTGGGGGACATCGACCCGCAACACCGCCGTGGCCAACGCCGGCCGGAAAGTCATCATGTCCCCAGCAAGCCGGACATATCTCGACATGAAGTACAACCGGAAGACGCCGCTCGGGCAGACCTGGGCGGGCATCATCGAGGTCCGCGACGCCTACAACTGGGACCCGGCGACGTTCCTGAGCGGGCTGCCCGCCTCGCAGGTGATGGGGGTCGAGGCGCCACTGTGGACCGAGACGATCCGCACCAGCGCCGACATCGAGTACATGGCCTTCCCCCGGCTGCCGGCGATCGCCGAGCTGGGATGGTCACCGCAGAGCACACACGATTGGACCGCGTTCACGTCACGACTGGCCGCGCAGGGGCCGCGCTGGCATGTCATGGGGGTCAACTACTACCACTCCACCCAGATCTCCTGGCCGGCAGGTTCATGATGAAGAGACTGATCACCGCGTTACTCGTGCTGATCGCCGTCACGACCGTCCCCGCCCACACGGCCGCCGCGGCCACAGGTTGGGCGCTCAGGTCCGCGACGGGGCTGTCCGACGCCGGAGCCGCCATCTCCCAGGTGGGGTACTCCACGTCCGGGTGGTACCCCGTGGAACTGCCCTCGACGGTGCTCGCCGGCCTCGTCAAGAACAACGTCTACCAGGACATCTACTTCGGACGGAACCTGCAGAACGTCCCCGACCTGACCGGGCAGGACTGGTGGTACCGGGGCGAGTTCACCGCGGGGAGCGGTCCGGCGTTCTGGCTGCGCTTCAAGGGCATCAGCTACCGGGCCCAGGTCTGGGTCAACGGCACCCAGGTCGACGCGAACGCGGTCGGCACGCTGGTCCGCCACGAGTACGACGTCACCCCACTGATCAGGCCCGATCAGGTCAACGCGATCGCCGTCAAGGTGACGCCGCCCGCGCACGACTGCAAGGACCTGTCTATCTGCACGGTCGACTGGAACCCCGAGGCGCCCGACATGAACGCGGGCATCTGGAACACCATGTCGGTCGACTCCACCGGCACGGTGGCGCTGCGCGACCCCTACGTCAGGACGACGCTCTCGGGCACGACCGCCGACCTCAACGTCTACGTCGACGCGATCAACGCCGCGAACGCCCCGGTCACCACAACGATCACCGGGACGATCGCCAAGGCGGGGCAGACAACCCTCAACCTCAGCCAGAGTGTCACCCTCGCGGCAGGTGAGCGGCGTGAGGTGGCCTTCGCCCCGATCCATGTGACCAACCCGGTGCTGTGGTGGCCCTACCAGTTCGGCAGTCCCGAGCTCTACAAGCTCACCCTGAGCGCGGGCACCTCGGACACCACGTCGATCGACTTCGGGATCCGGCAGGTCACCGACTACCGCACCACGGTCAAGGGCACGTCATTCGTCGGCTACAAGATCAACGGCAGGCCGATCCTGCTGCGTGGCGGCGGCTACGTCTGGGACATGCTGCAGCGCTGGGACACCAGGACCAACGCCGCCCACATCGCCTACGTCAAGGGCATGGGCCTGAACACCATCCGCCTGGAGGGCACGCTCGGCAACGAGGAGCTCTACGACATGGCCGACAGGGCCGGAATCCTCGTCATGCCCGGCTTCGTCTGCTGCAGCGCCTGGGAGAACGACAGCTCCTGGAACACCGAGCAGACCCAGGTCGCCCAGCAGTCGCTCGACAGCCAGCTGCGCAGCCTGCGCCACCACGCCTCGGTCTTCATCTGGACCTACGGCAGCGACCAGCCGCCCGCGTCCGCCCACCTGACCGCCTACAAGAACATCGCGACCGCCCTGCACTGGCAGAACCCCACCCTCGACAACGTCGCCACCTGGTCCAACTCCGACGCCGGCGTCAAGATGGACGGGCCGTACGTCTGGGAGCCCCCGGTGCTGTGGTGGGACCAGTCGCGCGCGGGCAGCGCCTTCGGCACGACCGCCGAGGAGGGCACCGAGTCGCCTCCGCCGCTGGAGTCGCTCCAGCGCTTCCTCGCCCCCGGCGACATCTGGCCGATCGGCACCACGTTCAATTACCACGGCGGCAAACCGCACAGTGTCTTCGACAACATCAACCCCTTCACCGAAGGCATCACCAAGCGGTACGGCACGGCCTCCTCGGCGGACGACTACTCCCGCAAGTCGGAGCTGCAGAGCTATGAGAACACCCGCGCCTTCTTCGAGGCGTGGAGCGCCAGGCAGCACACCCAGACGTTCGGCACCATCTTCTGGATGCTGAACAACGCCTGGCCCTCGGTCCACTGGAACCTCTACGACTACTACTTCAAGCCCGGCGGCGGCTACTTCGGCACCCGCAAGGCCACCGAGCCGGTGCACATCAGCTACGACTACTTCACCCGCAACGTGTACGTGGTCAACTCCACTCTCACCGACCGCCCCGGCCTGACGGCCACTGCGACGGTCTACAACGTGCCGGACTTATCCGTGAAATACACGACATCGACCCCCGTTTCAGCGACCGCCAACACGAGCGTCCAACCCCTGACGCTTCCCGCCGTTTCCGGACTCTCCACGACCTACCTCATCCGCCTGCAGCTGAAGGACTCGGCCGGCGCCCAGGTGAGCAACAACGTGTACTGGTACTCCACCGCCCCCGACACACTCAGCAACAAGTCGAACTGGTACAGCACGACCCCGAAGACCTACGCCAACCTGACGGGCCTCAACAGCCTCCAGGCCGACAACGCGGTCACGGCCTCCGCGACCCGCAGCACCACGGGCGCCACGATCACCCTCGCCAACACCAGCCCGTCGGCCCTGGCCTTCTTCGCCCGCCCGGAGATCACGGCCGGGAACGGCGGACGGGAGGTCGTCCCCATCACCTACTCCGACAACTACGTCACCCTCTGGCCCGGAGAGTCCACCACGATCACCGCCGCCTACGACACGGCCGACCTCGGCGGCCAGCCGCCCTACCTCCGCTTGCGCGGCTACAACCTCCCCACCACCTCCACCCCGGTCCCATGACGGCGTGCGGCTCAGCAGGTCCGGCACCTGCTGAGCCCGCTCCTGTCCCCACGCAAGGCTCGATCGGCGAGCGGCGTCGCCGCCCCTCTGAACGGCGGGGCCGCCGCTCGCCTGTCTGGGAGAATCGGGACACGTGCTCGCGGCTGCGAAGAGGAGTCATCGATGGCCGTTCGCCGTGTCGTCCCCAACATCCCGTCAACGGCCATGCAGGAGAACCGCAGGACGAGGAGTGGGGGGTGCGCCGGTTCTTCGTCCGCGACCCCAACGGCCGGGTGATCAACGTCCTCGGCCACCGGTAACCGTCTTTCGTCGGAGAGCGGCCGTCCCGCTACAGGCGGACCACGACCTTGCCGGTCGCCTGGTTCGCCTCCATGTAGCGATGCGCGTCGGCGATCTCGTCCAGCGTGAACACCCGGTCGAGGTTGGCGTCGTAGCGGCCTTCCGCGACGCCGTCCACGATCTGCTGGAGGGCCTTGGCCCCCGCCGGTCCTCTGAGGTCGTCGCTGTGGAAGGCGGTCAGCTTCGTCCCCGACGGGATCATGGCGACCGGCTCGAAGTCGGGAATGGTCCACGCGCCGCCGAGCGTGCCGGCGACGCAGACGGTGCCGCCGGGCGCGACCAGCCGCAGCGACTCGGCGACCGTGGACGCCCCGACCAGGTCCAGGATGTAGTCGGGCCTGACGGGCAGCCGGTCCTGGCCGACGACGACGTGGCCGGCGCCCCTTGCGAGCAGCAGCCCCGCCTTGGCCGGGTTCCGGGTGGTGGCGATGGTCCGCAGCCCGTGGTCCCTGGCCAGCGACAGCGCCGCCAGCCCGACCGACGAGCTGCCGCCGCGTACCAGCAGCACGCCACCGTCCGCCGGGGCGAGCGCCGCCAGCGAACCGAGCGCTGTCAGGTACGCCTGGGGGATCGCGCCGAGCGTGGCCCAGTCGAGGGTGGTGGTCAGCGGGATCAGCAGCGAGTCGGGCAGCAGCGCGTACTCCGCGTAGCCGCCGTCGAACGCCCGCCCCATCTCCCCCATGACCGCCGCCACCGTGGTTCCCTGACGCAGCGCCGCGCTCTGCGCCACGATCCCGACGCACTCGATGCCGAGAATCCTCGGGAAGCGCGCACCCGGCGAGTGGCCCTGCCGGGTCATCAGCTCCGAACGGTTCACCCCGAACGCCCTGACCTGCACCGACGTCCACCCTGGGCGTAACCGCGGGAGCGGGACGTCCATGACCCGCAACACCTCGGGCGGCCCGGGACGTTCGGCGACGGCCGCCCTCATCGTGGTGTCCATGAGGGCATTGTTCACCGGCGGTCCCGGCCGTCGCCAGGCTCGCCCTCGCCGGCCCCGAGCCGATGGTCGGGGAGACGTTCACGCGCCGTACAGTCAGGGGGTGAGCAACCTGGAGCAGGACCCCCGCGAGATCCACTGCAGGCCCGACGCCGGGGCCGACGGCGAGCTGCTGACCGGGCGCGAGGTGCCGCTCGGCGGGCCCCGCGCGATGAAGGTCACCCGCACCCTGCCCAACGTGCGCCGCCGCATGATCGGCGCGTGGTGCTTCGTCGACGCCTACGGCCCCGAGACCGCGACGATGCGGGTGCCGCCGCATCCGCACACCGGGCTGCAGACCGTGAGCTGGCTGGTGTCGGGCGAGGTGCTGCACCGCGACAGCCTGGGCAGCCTCCAGGCGGTGCGGCCCGGCCAGCTCAACCTGATGACGGCGGGGCGCGGCATCTCGCACTCGGAGGAGTCGCGGGAGGGCGTGCTGCACGGCGTGCAGCTCTGGGTGGCGCTGCCCGGCGAGCACAGGCAGACCGGGCCCGGCTTCGAACACCACGCGTCGCTGCCGGTGCTGTCGGGGCCCGGCTTCCACGCCACGGTGATCATGGGAGTGCTGGGCGGGGTGGCGTCGTCCGCGACGGCGTACACCCCGCTGGTGGGCGCGGAGGTGACCGTCGACGGGGACGCGGAGCTGCCGCTGGACGAGCGCTTCGAGCACGGCGTGCTGCTGCTCGACGGCGCAGTCGAGCCGTTGTCACCGGGGCCGATGCGCTACCTCCCGCCGGGGCGTGCCGGGCTGCGGGTGTCGGGGCGCGGCCGGCTGCTGCTGATCGGCGGCGAGCCGTTCGACGAGGAGATCGTCATGTGGTGGAACTTCGTCGGACGCAGCCACGACGACATCGTCGCGTACCGCAAGGAGTGGATGGAGGGTGAGGGCTTCGGCACCGTCCAAGGCTTCGACGGCGACCCGCTCCCTGCCCCGATCCTCCCCACCACCCGCCTACGCCCCCGCGGCCGAACCCGCTGACCTACCCGCCACCCGCCCGCGCCCCGGCCGGCCCGCGTGCCCACCTCACCACCACGCGGTCCGACGTCGCTAGTCGGCGTGCGCGTAGGTGTAGAGCAGGTCGATGTTCGCTCCGTTGGACGGCACCTCGGCCAGCAACCGCACCATCGCCCCCGTGAAGTCGAGCACCTGGATCTGCTGCCGCTCCTCGCCGTCGTCCGGTCTGACCCAGCAGGCCACGTGGCTGTCGTCGTACCAGGTGGCCAGCCCGGTGCACGGCGACTCGAAGCGGTTGAGCTCGGCGCCCGACTCCGAGTCGTACACGCAGTTGTTGCCGCTCTCCAGCCCGGGACAGTTGGTGAGGAACTTCGCGCCCGACGGCGAGAACAACGACTCCGCGATGCCCGCGCCCACGTTCGGGATGCGGCGGACCCGCTGGCCGGTGTCGGTGAAGAAGCGCAGCGCCTGCTGCTTGGTGTCGTTGGCCAGGGCCACCACGCCCGTGCCCGTGCGGTCGAAGCCGTAGCGGACACCGCGCAGCGCCCCCTCCCGCAGCGAGGAGACCGTGGCCTGCCGGGTGGCCACGGTCACGACGGCGAACCCGGTCGACTGCCAGACGCCCTTGACCGGGTTGCCGACGTTGAGCAGGATGCGGCTGCTGTCGCGTGACCAGCCCTGGATGTAGGAGCTGAGCGGCTGCTGGGACGTCCGCACCGCGAAGCTCTCACCGCTCACCTTGTCGGTGATCCTGACCTCGTCGTAGCCGTTGACGAACTTCTTGCCGCGCCCGGCCAGGTACCTGCCGTCGGGCGACAGCATGCTCTCCCAGAGGTCCGGATATTTCCGAAATGATCCGGACAGGGAGTCGCGAGCGTAGTAGACCCACTCCTGCGTCTTGGTGTCGCGCACCATGTACGTGGTGAGCCTGACCGGGTCGGCCGGGTTCTCGTAGAGGGTGGCACCGGCCCCCGGCAGCGTGGACGTGGACAGGTTGCTCGTGGGCACCACCTGGGACGACGACGTCCGCGCTGAGACGTCCACCGAAGGCGTGGCGACGGCGAGCTGCTTGCCGGGCAGCTTCGCGACCGCGACCACGATCACGGCCACCGTCGCGACGACCGCCACCCCCACGGCGATCGCCGCGATCACGTACCCCTTCTTGCCGCGCCGGGGAGGCTGTTGGAAGTACGGCCCGGCCTGCGCGTACTGCCCGGACGTCGACCGGCTTCCCGACCCGACGCCCTGATACCCCACCGGATACCCCGGCCCCGCCTGAGCCCCGACCTGCCCGTACGAAGCCCCAGCCCGCTCGAACGGACCGGCCTGCCCCACCGGAAAGCCTGCCTGCCCGGCCGGATTCCCAGGCTGCCCGGCCCAAGGCGCAGACTGAGGCGCGGACTGAGGCCCCGGCGGGGGATCCGGCTGGAGGCCGCCGACCATGGCCGCGGCCTGCTGGAGCTCGGGCGGATTGGAGGTCGGATGCTCCAGCAGGCGCAGGATCACCTGCTCGGCGGTCGGCCGCCTGGCCGGGTCCTTCGACAGGCAGGCCGCCACCAGGTCGCGCAACGTCCCGGTCAGCCGGGTCAGGTCAGGTTCTGCGTTGAGCACCCGCTGGGTGATCTCGGGCACCGATGCGGCCTCGAACGGGCTCGCGCCGCTGGCGGCGAAGACGATGGTGCTCGCCCAGGCGAACAGGTCGGCGGGCGGCCCGACCGGATGGGCGAGGATCTGCTCGGGAGCCATGAAGGCGGGCGTGCCGATCGGCGTCGAGGTGATCGTCGAGGTGGCGTCCAGCGCCCGGGCGATGCCGAAGTCGATCACCCGAGGGCCCTCGGCGGCGAGCAGCACGTTGTTGGGGCTGAGGTCGCGGTGCACGATCCCCGCCTGGTGGATGGCGGCCAGCGCGGTCACCGTCCCGATGGCCAGCCGGTGCAGCGCCGACTCCGCCCGCGGACCGTCCTCGGCCACCACCTGCTGCAGCGACGGGCCCTCGACGTACTCGCTGACGATGAACGGACGCTCCTCGTGCACGCCGGTGGCCAGCACCTTCGCCGTGCAGAACGGCGCCACCCGCTGGGCTGCCGCCGCCTCCCTGGCGAACCGCTCGGCCGCCACCACGTCACCGGCCAGGTGCGGCCGCAGCCACTTCACCGCGGCGAGAGTCCCGTGCTCGTCGGCGCCCAGGTAGACGACGCCCTGCCCGCCCTCTCCCAGCCGTCCCCGGATCTCGTGACCCCCGATGCTCGCGGGATCTCCTGCTCTCAGCTCAGTAATCGGCGGCATAACCGATTATGCTCACCACTTCCTTGCAGGCCGCTAACAGTTGGCGAGGTTCCTTCCGTCCTTGGACGCGCCGAACACCCAGTCGATTCGCAGCACAGCCGGTTGGGGCGCGCGGCTGCATCGGCCGGCTGGACAACCGGCGTGGCCTCCGCGGTAGACGCACTCGAAGACGCCTGTCTTCCGCTTCCGCTGCATCAGCCGCGATACGACCAGTCACGTTGCCCGCCACAAGGTCTACGGAACGCCATCTTCACTGCTGGTTGCATGCTGCGTGCGAGACCGTGCGCCCCGACCCAGCGGAGGCAGCCGCCGAGCGATGACACGCCGGTCAGCGGCGCGGAGGCCAGTTCAGATAGTTCCCCCGTAACGCCCGTCGAACAGCCGCCATGACGCAAATGGCACGGTCCATTGTAAAGAACTGTAAAAAATGGATCTTGCAGAATGAAGTTCTCCATGCCTACACTCACGGAGATCTTCATCCTTACGCCGAAGGAGACATTACATGCCGAACGAATCTAACTTTAATCACCTGCGGCGAATTGCGGCACTTGCCGCCGCTACTGCAGCCGCGGCCGCGGCGCTCACCGTCAGCGCGACTGCGGCTTCGGCCGACACCGACTCTAGCGCGCTGGGCGCGGCGCTCGACCGCGTGGCCAGCGACGACCTCACCTACACGCCACCGCGCCAGTTCAGTAGCTGACCAATTCCCAGGGTAGTCGCATTTCTGGCTGCGTCGCAATTAGCAGTCTAACGGCGCAGCCTTCTCCCTGCAAAAACACAGGGCAAGGACGACTTAAGTGAGAGAACTCCCGCTGGTAAGCATCAGCTCGAAAGCAAGTCTGGGCACCAAGGTCGTTGAATGGCCAACAAAGGACGTTGTCGACGCGGCCCTAGCGGATCCGCAGTGGCAGTCAAGGCCATTCGTTGAATTCGTTCTCAAAGTCCACTCCAGGTGCAACCTGTCGTGTGACTACTGCTATGTATACGAGATGGCCGATGACAGCTGGAAGGGCAATCCAGCCACGATGTCGAAGGCCACCGTGGACCAGGCCGCCACCCGCTTCGGTGAACACATGCGGGCCCACTCCGATGACATACCTGTCGCCAAGGTAGTGCTGCACGGCGGCGAGCCCCTCATGGCAGGCCCCAAACTGATCACCTATCTCACTGAGCGCTTCCACGCCGAGACGCCACCTGGCATCGAGCTCGACATCCGCATGACCACGAACGCGGTGCTCCTCACCCCGGACAACCTCCGACTGATGCGCGAGTGTGGCATCCACGCCTACGTCAGTCTGGACGGGGGCAGGGAAGCGCACAACCGGCACCGCAAGTACGCGAACGGCCGCGGCAGCTACGACGCAACCATCAGCGGCCTCAACGCCTTGAGCGCCCCAGAGTATCGAGACCTGTTCTCCGGTCTGCTGTGCACGATCGACGTGACCAACGACCCAATCGATGTCTACGACATGCTCGTCTCCCATGAGCCGCCTATGCTCGACTTCCTGCTCCCGAATGGAAATTGGAACGAGCCGCCGCCGGCCTGGGATGGCGACTCGAACACCACGCCATACGCCGACTGGCTTATTCCGATCTTCGATCGGTGGTACAACGCCCCGGTACGGCAAACATCGATCCGCCTATTCGACGAGATCATCAACCTCGTCTTGGGTGGCCAGAGCCGTGCGGAGACCGTGGGACTCGCCCCCTTCCAGTCGCTCACTATCGACACCAACGGCTCGATCGACTTCTGCCACCAGCTCAAGTCAGCCTTCAACGGAGCCGCGATCACAGGTCATAATGTGTCACGCGACTCGCTCGACGCGCTCCTGCTACAGCCAGGCGTGGTCGCCCGGCAGATGGGCGTTCACGCCCTCTGCGACACATGCAAAGCCTGCCCAATCCGCAACATCTGCGGCGGTGGGCTCTACGCCCACCGATACAAAGTCGGAACGGGCTACCTCAACCCGTCCGTCTACTGCGCGGACCTGTCCCGCCTTATCGGCCACATCGTCGAGCGCGTGGCCAAGGACGTGCTGGAACACGACTGCTGAGGCGACAGCGTCCGTCATGGACTGAGACGCTATGGCGTGGCGGCTCCACCCGCGAGTCTCCACGGGCGGCGGTGACACCGCAGAGCCGGCCGGATCCAGGCGCGTGGAGATTCGCGGATCCGGTCGCTCGGCGGCGTCAGGTACAGCGGGAAGTGCACCATGACGATGTCCCGGTCGGGATGGAACGGCCCCGCCGCCCTCGAAGCCGATTGCAGTTCCGCTATCAGGTGGCAGACCCGTAGTCGAACCTGGACGGCTCGATCCCGAGAATCGCCTCGATGATCGCGCAGGTCAGGGTCTCGGCCATGGGCGGCGGGACTGCGTTGCCGATCAGCTTGACCTTGTCGCGTGCGGTGTCGGCGACGAATTCGTAGTCGTCGGGAACGACTGCGCCCGCCGAAGTTCGTGGATCCGGAGCATCCGGAACAGGATGGACGACACGTCGATCTGGCCGTCTGAGGTGGGCAACGACGACCGGTCCCGGGTCGGCAGCGTCCCCACCGGCTCGTTCACGCTCTGCGTGCGCCCGTTGCCGTAGTAGGCCATGAGCAGCGTCTCGGGCATGGGCAGGCCGGGCGGTGCGGTGACGAGCAGTGAGGGCCGGACACGGAAGGCGATCGATGTGGCGTTCGGCCTGGCGGACATGGGAACCGGAACAGAGCCGGAACAGGCCACTTAAGGATCAAAGAATTGCCTGGCCGGACGACTGTAATCGTCAGTAGACCGAGATGTGCGGGTGGTCGTAGTGGTTGGCGGTGGTGCCGCCGCGGTCGGACATGGTGCGCCACGTTCCCGTCCTGGCGTGCCAGATCCGCTGGCGGTAGATGATGTACATGATGCCGAGCCGCTTGGAGTTCTTGATCGCCCATGCGGCGATCTCGTTGCCGCGCTCGACCTCCGCCGCCGACGGCAGCGATCCGCCGCGACTCAGCATGAAGTCGCACGCCCGGCCGAGGGGGTGCTCGCCGCCGTCCTGGATGGTGCGGTAGCAGCCGATCCCGAACGGCACCGCGAACCGCTCCTTGATCAACATTTTCACCAGGCGCATGCGCGGTGTGATGTTGTCGGAGCCGCCGGGAAGTTGCGGCACCCAGGTGCCGTCGGAGCGCCGCACGCCGGGCGCCTGGTAGAGCTGGTCGATCTTGTCCTTGATCTGGTCGATCAGCTTCTCGGCTTTCTCCTTGCGTTTGCCCAGGTCATCGACGAGGGCGGCGAGCTCGTCGGCGCGGGCCTTCGCCTCGTTCCGCGCCTGCTCGTGGTCGTCGCGCACCTGGGCGTAGCCGCGCAGCCTGGCGTCCTGCTGATCGACGAGGTGCCGGCTGAGCGCCAGCCTGCTCATCAGCGCGGTGGGGTCGCCCTCGTTGCCCAGCAGCGTCAGGCCTTCCTGTCCGCCGCGCATGTACTGGGTGACGGCCATCGCTCTGAGCTGGGTCGACTCGCGGTCGTAGACCTCCTGGGCGGCGGTCAGCTTCTCGCGGGCCGACTTTTCGGCCTTCTCCGCCTTCTGGTGGTTGATCCGCCCGTTGTAGTAGTCGGTGATGAGCTTGTCCGACTCCTTCTGCAGGGCGGCGAGCTCCTTCTTGAGCTGCTTCACGGTCGGCTTGGGCGCCGCCTGGCCCGCTGTGGCGGACGACACCGCCAGGAGCGTCGCCACTGTGCCCGCGACCAGGGTCGCGACGAGGGGTCGAAGCGGGCCGCACCGCCTTCCGGCAGGGGACGCAACCGCCACGCTTCTCCTTAGCCCGTGCCGCAGGGCAGCCCGGTCAGGAGTCGATCAGGCCGGGGGCGCCCTCTTCCGAAGCTAGATAGTAGAGGATCACGCCTTACCGCCTGCAAATTCACTTCATTTCGGTATCGCGGGGGCGGCGGGTCCTGCGCACCACGATCTGCCGTCCGAGCAGCACCGATCCAGGGACGACCACGAGGCCGAGCAGGCCCGTACCGAGCCCGAGGCCGATGTCGGCGTCCAGCAGCCGGTCGCCCTTGCCGCTGAGCACGGGCACGTCCAGCGAGACCTTCACCGAGACCGACAGCAGCGGCCTGCTGGTTCTGCCGGGCGGGGGCGTGCCGGGGTCCGGCGGCCTCGTGGCGGGTGGCTGCGTGGCGGGTGGCTGCGTGGCGGGCGGTCTCGTCTCGGATCGTGTGGGCTCCGGCCTGGTGGGCTCGGGCGTAGGTCGTGTGGTGGGCCTTCTCGTCGGGGCCCGGGTGGGGACGCGGGTGGATTCCCGGGTGGGTTCGCGGGTGCGCGTCGGCAGCGGCCGGGTCTCGGCCGGTTCCCGGGACCGCGTGGTCGGAGGCAAGACCTCGAAGCTGGGCGGCGGGGCCGTCTCGTACGGGCTGGGCGCCGCGGTGAAGGTGGCGGGCGGGGACATGCTGACGGTCGGCTCCGGCGTCCGGGTCGCGGGCGGCGGCGACGCCGGGACGACCGTCGGCGGCGGGGACGTCGCCGGACGCAGCGCGTCGACGTTGTCGACCGGGTCCTGCCAGATCACGAACGCCGTGGCCACCGCGGCGGCCGTCGCCAGCACCAGCCCGCCCGTGAGCACCACCTTGGACGTCGGCGCGAACGTCGTCTGGAACAGGCTGGTGCCGGTCTCCGGCGCCGGCTTGGCCATCGGCAGCAGCATGGTGAACGGGACGGTCAGGGAGCCGAGCGCGAGCCGTCCCCGCGTCTCCCAGTCGTCGCCGTGGACGGCGGCGGCGGTCTCCTCCAGTTCGGCCAGGAACGCCTCGGCCGACTCGGGGCGTCCGGCGGGGTCCTTGGCCAGGCCGTGCTCGACGAGCTGCCGCAGCGGCTCGTCGATGTCCCCCAGCGGGGGCGAGGCGTGCTGGTGCTGGTAGGCGAGGGCGGCGACGTTCTCGCCGGCGAACGGGCGACGCCCGGTGAGGCACTCGAAGAACACCACCGCCGCCGCGTAGACGTCGGTGGCGGGGCTGGCGGGGGCGTCCTCCCACTGCTCGGGCGCCATGTACGAGGGGGTGCCGACGAGCGGCGCGGTCTCTCCCGAGTGGGCGGCGACACCGAAGTCGACGAGCCTGCTCTGGCCGTCGGGTATGACGATCACGTTCTCCGGCTTGAAGTCGCGGTGCACCACGCCGTTCCTGTGGGCCTCGGCCAGGCCGAGCAGCGCGCCCTTCAGCACGACCAGCGCGGCCTCGGCGCCGGTCGCGCCCTCGCGTTGCAGCAGCCGCCGCAGGGTGACGCCGTCGACCAGCTCCATCACGATGACGGCGTCGTCCTCACCCTCGACGTACTCGAGCAGGCGGGCCGTGTGCGGGCTGTCGAGGTCCTTGATCACCAGCGCTTCCGCGCGGAACCTGTTGACGAACCGCTCGTCCTGGCGTAACTGCGCGGACAGGTGCTTGATCGCGACGTGCGAGCCGTCGGAGTCCCGTACGGCGAGCATCACCCGGCCCGTCCCGCCGTGGCCGAGCTCCCGGACCTCGGTGTAACCGGGAACGCCCATAGACGGGGACCTCCGAATAGCCAGACAAAGATCCTTATATCCTGAACCTAACGCGAAGTAACGCCGCGTGTCGAGATCTATCCCACAGTTACCGGCATTCCTGCCGAAACGATATTTTTACTACGTTCCATAGTAGAGAGCGCCGCTCCCCGAAAGTCGATCCGCAGACACCCCGAAGCCGCCGCAGGACCGCCCCCCGCCCGCCGCGCCATCCACGATCCATCCGGCGTTTACATCGTATACATCAGCCGTGTACGGTGTAAACATGAAGGCGACTTTCCAGGTCCGCGCATTCGTCCGGCGAGAGGATTCCTCGTGACGCCCGAGCTCCGGCGAACGGCCGACAAACCGGTCACCGCACCCCCTCGAACAGGCGAGCGCCCCGGACGCTGGAAACGGAGAGCGTGGATCGCCGCAGCCGCGGTCCTGGTCGTCCTGCTCGGCGGGACGGGCTACGGCGCCTGGTTCGGCAGCGACCAGGCGATCAAGGTCCAGCACTGGGGAGCAGGCGAGACGATGGTGCTCGGCGCCCAGAACGGCACCGTGACGCTCACGGACTCGCCGGACACCCGCAAGCCCGGGACGTACTGGCTGGTGTGGGGCGGCGCCAACACCATGCTCGGCGAGGTCATGACCCGCGCCCCCGGCCGCGTGACGCGCAGGATGCTCGGCGGCGCCACCCCGTCCGTCGGCACGCCCGGCAGCGTCACCGCCGTTCCCCCTGGTGACCCCAAGGTCGCCTGGGGGCTGGCCTACTCCGAGATCATGGTTCCGACGGAGCTCGGCCCCGCCCCTGCGTGGTACGTCCCCGGCGACGCCCGAACCTGGGTGATCGCCGTCCACGGCCAGAACGGACGACGCAAGGCGGCGCAGAAGGTGCTCCCCGTCGTGCACCGGCTCGGCCTGCCGTTCCTCGACATCAGCTACCGCAACGACGAGGGCGCCCCGCCCTCACCCGACGGGCTCATCCACCTGGCCGACTCCGAGTGGCGCGACCTCGAGGCCGCCGTCCGCACGGCGCAGGGCATGGGCGCGCGGCGCGTCGTCCTGTACGGCACCTCCCTGGGAGGGGTCATCGCCGGCCAGTTCCTGGTCAGGTCGCCGCTGGCGAACGCCGTCTCCGCAGTGATCATGGACGCGCCCCCGTACGACCTGGAACGGACCGCCGCGTGGGGCGCGAGACGGTTCCACCTGCCCGCCGTCGCCGGCTGGCTGGCCAATCGCGTCGCCGAATGGCGGACCGGGATCGACATGGGCCGGATCAACCTGCTCACCCATCCGCCCGCCGTGAAGCCGCCCCTGCTCCTGATCCACACCGACGCCGACGCCGAGGCCCCGGTGCAGGCGGCACGCGATCTCGCCGCCGCGGGCAGGCGCCTGGGATGGAAGATCCAGTACGAGGAGTTCGCCGGCGGGGGCCACACCGAGGCGTGGAACGTGAACCGTCCGCGATACGACCGGCTGGTACGCGACTTTCTGGCGCCGTGGAGTACGGGATCCGCCTGACCGGCGTCCCGTGAACGGACACCGCGCACCCGGTCGGGCATTCCGGCGCGACGATCTACCCCTGGCGGGACAACGATCGAATCAGGAGGCCGCTACCACCTCCTTTTGATGATCTTTCGCCTGGAATACTCCAGAGCCGTCAGATCATGACAAAGGACTCTTCAGATGCCCATGAGCGCCGTTTCCTGACGCCCCACGCTGAGCAGGATGCGATCAAACAGGTACAGTCCGGCCAGGGCGGGGTTCAGTGAGGGATCAGCAGTCGTGAAGAACCTTTTGGGTGCCCTGGGGGCCGGAGTCACCGTCGTGACGGTGACCGTGACGGTGGCCCTGACGTCGCAGGCCGACACGTGCCCCTCGTCGACCGCCTGCCCGACGACGGTGATCTTCACTGTGACCGCGGGTGACGGGCTGCAGGTCACCGTCCCCGGCGGCTCGGCGGACATCGGGAACGGCACGCCGGGCAGTCAGATCAGCGGGCAGCTCGGCTCGATCACCGTGACCGACCACCGGACCGCGCTCACGGCCGGCTGGACGGCGACCGTGTGGGGCACCGACTTCACCACGGGCGGCGGGTCAGGGGCGGAGACCGTCCCGAACAGCGCGGTCAGCTACTGGTCGGGGCCCGCGACCGCCAAGACCGGCACCGGCACCTTCGTTCCCGGCCAGCCCACCGCCGCGGACGCCGAGACGCTGAACGGCTACTACACCGCGTTCAGCAAGATCTCGGGGTTCGGTGACAACTCGGCCACCTGGAACCCGACCATCGTGATCGACGTCCCCGGTCAGGCGGTGGCCGGTACGTACACGGGCACCGTGAGCCACTCCGTCGCCTGACCCGGATATGACGGGGTGCCCCGGCGCGGCATGGGCACCGGTAGACGGCGATCTACGCAGGAAGCTGCTGACCGGCAGCAGCGGGCTCCGGTCAGGGGGTCGGGACGGGGGCGGCGGTCAGGAGCCGGCGGACCGCGCGCGCTGCCTCCCTGCCCGCCCGGTTCGCGCCGATCGTGCTGGCCGAGGGGCCGTAACCGACCAGCTGGAGGCGGGGCTCGGCCAGGACCTGGGTGCCGTCCATCCTGATACCGCCGCCCGGTTCGCGCAGGCGCAGAGGGGCGAGGTGGTCGAGGGCGGAGCGGAACCCGGTGGCCCAGATGATCACGTCGGCGGCGAAGCGGCGGCCGTCCTGCCAGGTCACCGCGTCCGGTGTGATGCGGGAGAACATCGGCAGCCGCTCCAGCGCGCCCTTGGCGAGTGCCTCGCGGACGATCGGGGTGTAGCCCAGGCCCGTCACGGCGACCACGCTCTGCGGCGGCAGCCCGGCCCGTACCCGCTCCTCGACCATGGCGACCGCGTCCCTGCGGGCGTCCTCGCCGAAGTTGTCGTCCCTGAAGACGGGGGGACGGCGGGTCACCCACAGCGTGGCCGACGCGATGCCGGCGATCTCGGACAGTACGTGCGCGGCCGAGTTCCCGCCGCCCACCACGACCACGCGCAGGCCCGCGAACTCCTCGGGCCCGCGGTAGCCCGCGTAGTGGAGTTGCCTGCCGCGGAAGTCGCCCGCGCCCGGGTAGTACGGCCAGTACGGACGCGTCCAGGTGCCGGTGGCGTTGACGACGGCCCGCGCCGCCCACTGCCCGGCGTCGGCCGTCACCAGGAGCCTCTCCCCTGCCCCGCGCGCCACCGCGCGGACCCGCACGGGGCGCAGGACGGGGACGCCCAGCTGCCGCTCGTAGTCCGCGTAGTACTCGGGCACCACCAGGGAGGCCGGCCGCCGGCCGTCGGCGTTGGGCTCGCGGTGCACGCCGGGCAGGTCGAAGATGCCGTGCACCTTGTCCATGGTCAGCGACGGCGACCGGTACCGCCACGCGCCGCCGGGGCCGTCGCCCGCGTCGAGCACGACCGGGTCGAAGCCGAACCTGCGCAGGAAGTACGCGCTGGACAGTCCGGCCTGCCCGGCGCCGATGACCACGACGTCAGCTGATTCCACGCTCACCTGAAACCAGCGCGCCTCCCGCCCTCTTCCCGCCGTGTCGCGGAAGCCGGGCCGCGGAAGCCGGGCCGCGCATCCGGCCCCGCCCACTGCCGGCAGGGGGCAGGCGGCTCGGGTCAGGACAGGGAGACGCGGTCGATGTTGGGGCCTCCGTTCGCGGTCGTGCCCGTCAGCCGGATGGTGTTGGCGCCCGCGCTGAGCGGGACGGTGACGGTCGCGTCCACCCAGGTGTCCCAGTTGGTCGTGGCCGGGAACGACCGGGCGGGCGCCACCACGGCGCCGTTGACCGTGACGTCCATCGGTCTGTCCACGGTGGTGCCGTTGGCGTACCTGATGGTGAGGGTCCTGGAGCCCGCCGCGGCGGCGGTGACGGTGAACTCGGCGTAGGAGCCGATCACGTTGTCGAAGTTGACGAACCCCGTCCCGGTGAAGCCCGCGTGGTTGGACTCCACGACGGCCTGCCCGAGCGTGGCGTCCTCCGCCTGGTACTCGGTGGCCGGCGGGGTCGGCGCCGAGACGTCGATGTAGTCGAGGTTCGGCCCGCCGTTGACGGTGGTGGCCGTGGCCCGGATGGTGTTGGCCCCGGCGACGAGCGGCAGGGTGAGCGTGGCGGTCGCCCAGGTGTCCCAGTTGCCGGTGCCGTTGAAGTCGCGGGTCACGCCGGTGCCGTTCGCCTCGATGGTCATCGGGCGGTTGGTGGTGGTGCCGTTGGCGTACCGCAAGGTGACCGTGGCGTCGCCCGCCTGGGCGGCGTTGACGGTGAACTCGACGTACGAGCCCGTCACGTTGTCGTAGTTGACGAACCCGGTGCCGGAGAAGCCCGCGTGGTTGGACTCGACGGCGCCCTGCGAGATCGTCGCGCTCTCCGCCTCGTAGTGCGGGGTCGTGGCGGTGGGCCGGGCGCGGATGAGCCGGGTCTCGCCGGGGCGCAGGGTGGCGCTGTAGGAGGAGGCGACGCTCCCCTCCGACGCGCCGGACCAGAGGTTGATGACGTCGGCCGGGCCGGTGAAGCCGACCTGCGACCAGGTGACGCTGACGGTGGAGTCGCCGGACGTCCCGGTGTTGTACAGCGCCACGATGTAGTCGCCGTTCGCCTCGCGCTTGCGCCACACCTGGTTGACGCCGCTGTTGACGATCCGCTGCGCCGCCACGCCGTCCTGGTCGACGGCGATGAGCCGGTCGTTGGTCAGCATCGCCAGGTCCGTGGACGTCAGCGCGGTCAGGTCGGTGCCGAGCAGCAGCGGGCTGGCGATCATGGCCCAGTGCGTCATGTGCGCGCGGCGCTGGTCGGCGGTGAGGCCCACCTGGTCGCCGTTGCCGACCTCCAGCGAGTCGTAGTCGTTCCACCCGCCGGGCCCGGCGTACTGCTGCCAGGACGCGGCCGAGTTGAACCGGCTGGACACGTGCGACCAGTCGGTCAGCGGGAAGCCGCTGCCGTTCGGCCCCGGCCCGCAGTAGCACTCGACGTCGCCCTGCGTGCGCCAGCTGTTGGCGAGCCGCTTCCACGTGGTTGCCTGGGCGATCGGCAGGTTGTTGGACAGCGCGAAGTTGATCGGCCTGCCGGTCTGGCGCAGCGCCTTGTCCCACGCTTCGACGTCGGCGACCGTCGTCGCGTCCACCCCGTCGATCTTGAGGTAGTCGACGCCCCACGAGGCCATCTGGTTGGCCCACGAGTTGATGAACGCCTGCGCGCCCGGGTGCGAGTAGTTCAGCCGGTACATGTTCTTGCAGTTGTAGTTCTTGTGCGTCTGCGAGGTGTCGGCGATGTCCTGGGCGTGGTAGGACGTGCCCTCGATCGGCTTGTTGGCCGTGACGGCGTTCTTGGCGATGCCCGGTGTCACGTAGAAGCCGAACTTCAGCCCCTTGCCGTGGACGTAGTCGGCCAGCGCCTTGATCCCGCTGGGGAACTTGGCGGTGTCGACCGCCCAGCGGCCGAACCCGTCGACCTGGAAACCGTTCGCGTCGCACTTCTGGTAGAAGTCGTCGAGGTTGAGGTAAACGTAGCCGTGGGCGGCCAGGCCGCTGCTGACCAGGGCGTCGGCCTGGGCCTTGATCTTGGTCTCGTCGGGCCAGCGCCGGACGAAGCTCCAGCTGCTCCAGCCCATCGCCGGTCTGATCGACAGGCCGTTGTCGGAGGCGTTCGCCGGCGTGGCCGTCGCCGGCGAGGCGGCCAGGGCCGTCGCGCCGAGCACCAGGGCCCCGAGCGCGGCCCGCCACGTTCCCACTTTCACGGGTGTCTCCTTCTAGCCGGTGGTGATGCGGTCGAGGTTCGGCCCGCCGCCCGCCGTGGTGGCCGTGGCGCGGATGGTGTTGGAGCCCGCGTTGAGCGGCACCGTGATGGACGTGGTGGCCCAGGTGTCCCAGGTGGTGGTGGGGTCGAAGGCGAGCCCGGACGAGGCGACGGCGCCGTTGACCGTGATGTCCATGGGACGGTTGGCGGTCGTGCCGTTGGCGTAGCGGAACGTCAGGGTGGCGTTGCCCGCCGCGGCGGCCGTGACGGTGAACTCGACGTAGGAGCCGGTGACGTTGTCGTAGTTGACGAACCCGGTGCCGGTGAACCCGGTGTGGTTCGACTCGACGGCGCCCTG
>NZ_JBEXUP010000118.1:0-26283 GCF_040614375.1 Nonomuraea sp. NPDC005983 | reverse complement strand
CGTGCCGTCCTTGAAGCCCATCAGGTTGCGCGGCGTCGCCTGCGCGCGGGACGTGGACGAGGTGCGTCCGAACCCGAGCTGGGACCAGCGGACCGGTGCCGCGCGAGCGGCGGACCCGCGACCACGGTGATCAGCACCCAGCCGACGCCCATCAGCGACACCGCCAGCGCGCCCGGCCAGGTGTAGATCGGGATGCCGAGCGCCGACCCCCGCTCGCCCACCGGCAGCAGCTCCCACCACAGCGGGAAGGTGATGTCGCGCACGGCGCCGAGCGGCGGCAGCACCCCCAAGAGGCCGATCGCCACCCCCAGGGTGCCGTGGCAGGCCAGCCACCCGATGTCCCGCCGGTCAGCCGGATCGGCAGACAACGCCCCCTTCCCGTCCGGGCGGGTGACACGGCCGGCGGGGGCCGACAGGTACGGGGTGACGACGGGCGTGCCCAAGCCGCTCAGCCTGGCCCGCTCGCGCTCCGCGACCGCCCTGGTCAGCGCCCGTGCCTTCGGGGCGAGCAGCAGCCCCACGCCGGTGAGGCAGGCCACCCCCACGCCCAGCCAGGCGAGCAGGGCGCACGCCGCGAGCAGCGCGGTGCCGAGCCCGCCCGCGAGGCGTTCGAGCGCCTCGAAGGGATGCCGAGTCATGCCGTAACCATACGAGGCACACCAAACAGAAACATTCCAGCCTGCTGTACCACGATGTCACCAGAAGGTGGGATTTCTCCTGGTCACGGCCGTCCCTAGCGTTGCCAGGCATGAACCACTCTCACACCGGCCTGCGCGGCCTGCTCTGGGTGCTCCTCGTCCTGGGCGTCTCAGGCAACGCGGTGGCCAGCCTCGCGGGGCTGGGCATGGCGATCTCCCTGCCGTGCGGCGTCCTCGCCGTGCTCAGCGCGGCGGGCCTGATCACGCTGTACGTCAGGCGGCGGCGCTCGTGAGCGTCGTCACGCTCGGCAACGTCACCAAGAGGTACGGCGAGCGGGTGGCGCTCGACGACGTGTCGCTGGAGATCCCGCGCGGCCGGTTCCTGGCCGTGATGGGCCCGTCGGGGTCGGGCAAGAGCACGCTGCTGCACTGCGCGGCCGGGCTCGACGTGCCCACCTCCGGCTCCGTCGTCCTCGGCGGCGTGGACATCGGCGAGCTGACCGAGACCCGGCGCACCGTCCTGCGCAGGAAGCACGTCGGGTTCGTGTTCCAGTCGTACAACCTGCTGCCCGCGCTGACCGTCGAGCAGAACCTCACGCTGCCGCTGCGGCTCGCCGGAACGGGGGCCGACCGTGCCTGGCTGCGCGCCCTGGTGGACCGGGTAGGCCTGGGCGACCGGCTGCGGCACCGTCCCGCCGAGCTGTCGGGCGGGCAGCAGCAGCGGGCGGCGATCGTCCGGGCGCTGGCGGCCCGTCCCGACGTCGTGTTCGCCGACGAGCCCACCGGCGCGCTCGACCTGCGCAGCGCCCGTGAGGTGCTCGACCTGCTGCGCGAGCTGGTGGACGAGCTGGGGCAGACCGTCGTCATGGTCACCCACGACCCCGCGGCGGCGGCCCGCGCGCACGAGGTCCTGGTGATGGCCGACGGCCGTCCCGTCGAGGTGCTGCCGCAACCCTCTCCGGAGGCCCTGGCGACCAGGCTCACCTCGCTGGGCTCCCGCCTGACCCCGGTCGGCGGGTCATGATCAGGACCGCGCTCGCCATGGCCGGGCTCGGCGGGCTCGTCGTGGTGTTCTGCACCGTCCTGGGCGGCACGGCCCTGGTGACGGGCACGGGCGTCCTCGCCGAGTCGGGTCTGCGCTCGCACGTGGCGGCGGACCGGCTGGCCGGGGCCGACGTGGTGGTCACCGCTCCCCAGACGGTCCACCAGGACGAGGACCTGTCCGTGGCCCTCCCGGAGCGCGCGGTGCTGCCCGCCGCGCTGGTCTCCGAGCTGGCCTCACTGCCGGGTGTCACGTCCGCCACGGGGGACCTGACCTTCCCCGTCGCGGTCACGGACCCGGCGGTGGTCCCGCTCGCCGGGCACGGCTGGTCGTCCGTGACGCTGCCCGGCGCGGCGAGCATCACCGGCGTGCCGCCCACGCGCCCCGGCGAGGTGGCGCTCTCCGCGGACGCCCTGCCCGGGGCGCGCCTCGGCGGCGACGTCCAGCTGATGGCGGGCGGCCACCCTGGCCGGTACCGCGTCACCGCCCTGGTCGGCAAGCCGGGCGCCGCCCACGTGCCCCCGTCCCGGCAGAGGGACCCCGGCTCCCTGCGGCCGGACGCGTACTTCTCCGACGCCACCGCCGCCACGCTGGCAGGGAGGGACGCGGGGCCGCGCAAGGGGACCGTCGATCTCGTCGCGCTGCGCGGCGGCGGCCGACCGGAGGCGCTCGCCCAGGAGGTCAGGCGGCACCTGGGGGACCGGTACGAGGTCGCGACGGGAGCCGGCAAGGGCGACGCCGAGGTGCCGGGGGCGGCCGCCTCGCGGGCGTTGCTGCTGGTCATCTCCGGCTCGCTGGCCGGGATCACGCTGCTCGTCGTCGGCTTCGTCATCGCGGGGGCGCTGTCGCTCTCCATCACCAGGCAGCGAAGGGACCTCGCGCTGCTGCGCGCGGCGGGCGCGACACCCCGTCAGGTGCGCGGGCTCGTGGCCGCGCAGGGCGTCGCGGGCGCGCTGCTCGCGCTGGCGCCGGGCGCCGCGCTCGGCTACCTGCTCGCCGGCCGCTTCGGCGACCTGCTCACCGGGCTCGGCGCGCTCCCGGCGCGCCTGGAGCTCACCTGGAGCCCGCTTCCGGCCGTCGCCGCCGTGCTGCTGATGCTGGCGGTGGTGCGGGTGTCGGCCTGGGCGTGCTCGCTGCGCGCGTCCCGGATGCCGGCGGTCGCCGCCGTGTCGGAGGCGCAGAGCGAGCCGCGCACGCCCTCGCCGGTGCGCGCCAGGGCCGGGGTGCTGCTGATCGTCGCCACGGTCCCGCTGTCGTCGGTGCCGCTGTTCGTCCGTTCGGACGCGGGCGCGGCCGGCACCGCCCTGACCGGGGTCCTCGCGGTGATCGGGCTCGGTCTGTCGGGGCCCTGGCTGGTGCAGCGCGGCGCCGGGCTGCTGGCAGGCCGGCTACCGGACAGGCTGCCCGCGCCCGCGTGGCTCGCCGTGGCGAACGCGCACGGCCACGCGCTCAGGACGGCGGGGGCCGTGGCGGCGCTCGGCATGGTCGTCACCCTGACGCTCGGCTACACCCTGACCCAGACCACCGTCATGGCAGCGGCCGCGAACGACCTCGCCGAGGGCACCCGCGCCGACCTCACGCTCACCGCACCCGCGCTGGGCGGCCTCCCGCGCGGGCTGCTCGCCCAGGTCAGGGCCGCGCCGGGAGTCGCGGCGGCCACCGCGACGGCCACGACCACCGTGCTGAGCCCGTACCGGGAGGACGGCAGAACCAAGATCGACTCCAGCCCGGCGCTCGTCCTCGGCCCCGACGCCGAGGGGCTCGTGGATCTCGGCGTCACCAAGGGCGGTCTGTCCGGCCTCACCGGCGCGACCATCGCCGTGGCCGACCGGTCGGCCGTCGTCGGCGAGGAACGTCCGCTGATCCTCGGCGACGGCACCAGGGTGCGGGCCCGCGTGGTGGCCACGTACGCGCGCGGCTTGGGCTTCGGCTCCGTCGTGCTCTCCCGTGACCTGGCCGCCGGCCACACCACGACCAGCCTCGACGACGCCGTCCTGGTGCGCCTGGCCGGCGCGGAGCCTCTCGCCGCCGCCTGGCCGGGCGTGGAGGTGTCGAAGGGGCCGGCCGGCGGCGGAGTCGGCCGGGTGCCGCCCGAGGTGTGGGTGAACCTCGCCCTGCTCGCCGTGCTGCTCGGATACGTGCTGGTCACGGTGGCCAACCGGCTGGTCGCCAGCACGGCGGGACGCGGCGCCGAACTGGCCGCGCTCCGCCGGGTCGGAGCCACTCCCGGCCAGCTCAGGGCGATGCTCCGCGGCGAGGCGCTGCTGGTCGCGGTGGCGGCCGTGGGCGGGGGCGTGCTGCTGTCGGCCGTGCCGCTGGGGCTGCTCGGCCTCGGCTTCCTCGGCCGTCCGTGGCCCGCGGGCCCGGGATGGCTGCTCCCCGCGACGGCCCTCGCCGTGGGCGTGATCGCCTGGCTCGCCCACGAGCTGCCCGGCAGGCGCCTGCTCCGCATGACCTGAGGAACGTCCTGGCGGGCAGGGGTCAGCTGCGCGCCAGGAAGCCGCGCAGCTGGGACAGGACGAGGTCGGGGCGCTCCTCCTGCGCTTCACCGACAGGTCCAACGCGGGCAAGCGGCAGTGGTGCTCGATGCGCAGATGCGGCGACCGCGAGAAGGTGCGCCTGTGCCGCGCCAGGCTCAGCGGCGGGTCGCCAGAGCCGCCGCCGCGGTGACGGCCGTCAGCACGATGCACCCGGCCACCGCCACCGTCGCCCCCTCGCGCAGCCCCAGCGCGCCGACGACCGCCGCCACCCCCGCCGCGCCCAGCGAGGAGCCGACGTAACGGGCGGTGTTGTTCGCGCCGGACCCCATGCTGACCCGGTGCCCGGGCACACTCTCGATCGCCAGATGGGTGATCGAGGAGTTGATCAGTCCGGAGCCGACCCCGCTCACGGCCAGCCCGGCGATCACCAGCGCGGGCCTGAACGAGGACGCGACGCCCAGCAGCCCGGCGAAGCCCACCGCGCTCAGCGCCAGCCCGAGCGCCAGCCGCGGCGCCGCGCCCAGCCGTACGTGCCTCGACAGCAGCGCCGCCACGAACGACAGCCCGGACCAGACGCAGAAGAGCGCCGCCGTGACCAGCGGCGTCAGCCCGTGCGCGGCCTGCAGCACGGTCGGCAGGTAGCTGAGCAGGCCGACCACGGCCGCGCCGACGACCAGCGCGCCGCCCGTCGCGACCAGGAACACCGGCCGCCGGAACAGGTCCAGGTCCAGTAGCGGCTCGGCCCGCCGCCGCTCCACCCGGACGAACGCCGCGACCAGCACGACGGCCGCGCCGAACGCCGCCAGCACGACCGGACGCGACCAGCCGAGTCGCCCTTCGGTCACGCCCGCCAGCAGCGCGGCCACGCCCAGGGTGAGCAGCACCACGCCCGGCACGTCGAACCGGCGCGGTTCGGCCGAGCGTGACTCCTCCAGGGCCCGCGCCGACACCACGGCCAGGGCCGCCGCGGCGACGGCCATCAGCCAGTACACCGCCCGCCAGCTCGCCACCGTGGCGAGCGCCCCGGACAGCAGCGGCCCCACGGCCGTGCCCAGCCCGATCATCGCCCCGTACCTGCCGGTGGCCCGCATCCGCTCGGGCCCCGACGGGTAGGCGTGCCCCACGAGGCCGAGGCTGGCCGCCAGCATCGCCGCGCTGGCCCCGCCCTGCACTAGCCGGGCCGCCACGAACACCGGCACCGTCGTGCTCGCCGCGGCCACCACGCTCGCCGCGGCGAGCACACCCGTCCCGATCACCAGGACCCGCTTGCGTCCGTAGTCGTCGGCCAGCCCGCCCGAGACCAGCAGTAACGCCGACAGCCCGAGCGCGATCGCCCCGAGGATCCACACCGGCCCCGTCGGCCCCGCCCCGAGCGCCCGCGCCGTCTCGGGCAGCGTGACCATCGGCGCCGTGTAGTTCGTCAGCACGAGCAGCGGCGCCGCGGACGCCACGGTCAGAATCTCCCGCCGCACTGTCGGTTCGGTCATTGAACTCATGCCGCGCACCGTACCACGGTTCGTTGAATGAACTAAGGTGGGGGCATGGCGCTCGGCAAGAACTACGACGGCCAGGACTGCTCGCTGGCCAAGGCCCTGGAAGTGATCGGCGAACGTTGGACTCTGCTCGTCGTCCGCGACGCGATGTACGGCGTGCGCCGCTACGGCGACTTCCTGGCCCATCTCGACGTGCCCAGAGCCGTTCTCTCGCAGCGCCTGTCGGCCCTGGTCGAGGCCGGGATCCTGGAGAAGCGCCGTTACCAGGACGCGCCGCCGCGCGAGGAGTACGTGCTGACCCCGATGGGCCGTGAGCTCTGGCTGCCCGTGCTCGCCCTGGCGCAGTGGGGCGAGCGCAACCTCACCCGGAGCCCGCGCCGCCTCTTCTTCCACCAGCCCTGCGGCACCCGCCTCGACCAGGTCGCGTTCTGCGCGGCCTGCGGAGTCCAGGCGCCCCTCGAGGACGTGGAAGTCCGTCCGGGCCCCGGTCTGGAGGGCGCCAGGGACGACCGGGTCAGCGTCGCGCTGCGGGCACCCCACAGGATGCTGGACCCGATCCCCTGACAAGATTGGAGAAACCCCCGAAGGGAGAGCAGATGAGCTGGGCGGAGATTGAGTCCGAGACCGAACTGCGCGAGCTGCTGGGCGAGGTCATGCCGCGGGCGGCGTTCAAGGAGAGGGCCCGCCTGCACCAGCGCGACAGGGAGTGGCTGGCCGCTTCGCCGTTCTGCCTGATCGCCACCTCCAGCGCGGACGGAACCTGCGACGTCTCGCCGAAGGGCGACCCCGCCGGATTCGTCCACGTCATCGACGACACCACGATCGCCATCCCAGACCGCCCAGGCAACCGCAGAGCCGACGGATTCCTCAATATCCTGAAAAATCCGCATGTGGGGCTCATCTTTTTGATCCCCGGACGCAACGAGACGCTCCGCATCAACGGCCGCGCCCGCCTGGTCCGCGAGGCCCCCTTCTTCGACGAGATGATCGTCAAGCATCACCGTCCGCACCTCGCGCTCGTCGTCGAGATCGAGCAGATCTTCTTCCACTGCGCCAAGGCGTTCATGCGCTCCGCCCTGTGGAAGCCCGACCAGTGGCAGCCCGACGTCCTGCCCTCGCACGCCACCCTGGTCAAGGAGGTGCAGGCGGTCGAGGAGACCTTGGAGCAGCTCGAGGCCTACTACGGGGAGACCTACGCCAAGAAGCTCTACTGAGTTCGAGGAGCACCGGTAACGGCTGCTCGGCCTGGTCAACCCGGCGAAGCTGTCACACCTGCGGGAGCCCTAGGCGGCCGGGGTGGGGCCGCCGGGGAAGCGGATCACGTTGCGGCCGCTGTAGGCGCGCAGGTCGACGACCTTGGGGTCGGCGGGGGGCCGGCGGCGAGCAGCGGAACGGATGTCGCGCACCTTGTGGCTGAGAACGTGGCTGAGCACGGCCCTGGGAACCAGTGGCGGCACCACCACAAGTGTCTTCATCGTGAGCCCCCCGCGTGATGTTTCTGTTACCTATGTTATCTACAGATTCCGCTGTAAGTTGAGTGTAAGAAGCAAGTCAGTAGGGAAGTCGTCGTCCTGACGGGGTACGCAGGTCGAGCTCGGCTTCAACTGACGATGACGCCCTCAAAGGGTGGATGCATCGAGAAATCCGCTGCGGAAGCGGCGCCCGTCAGGTGTCGCCGACTGACGGGGGTTCGGTGAAGGCTCCGGCGGACGCGGCGAGGGCGGCGGTTCTGGCCGCGTGCTCGGGTAGGTCCGGGTCCGGCGGCAAGCGGAGAAGCACCAGCTGGTGGTACAGCGGCGCGGTGGCGGCGATGAGCAGTCGCCGCGCGTCGGTGTGCGGGTGGAGTTCGCCGCGCCGGATGGCCCGGCTGGCGATGATCTCGCACCGGGCGTAGCGGTCCTCCCAGAGCCGCTGTTGGGCGTGGTCGGCCTTCTCGGAGCGGAATGAGGCGGCGATCAGGGCTGCGACGATCGGCGGCTGTGCGGTCAGGGCTGCCTGGATCTCATGGTTCAGTGCTGCCAGGTCGCCTTTCAGTGAGCCGGTGTCCAGGGGTTGCCAGTCGTCCTCGCCCGCCGCGTCGAGGACGTCGGCGAGCAAGCCGCCGACGTCCCCCCAGCGCCGGTACACCGTTGCGCGGTGCACGCCCGCGCGCGCGGCGACGGCGTCCATGGTGAGCCCGTCGTACCCGTGCTCTCCAAGCTCTGCGCGGACCGCGTCGAGTACCTGCGTACGAATACGGGCAGTACGGCCACCAGGGCGGCGCCGGGTCGGTGGCGTCGGCCGGGTGTCTTCCGGTGGTGGTGCTGGGGGTGTCATCGCTGGTCATCCGGTTTGCTCAGTGGGACGGCGTCATGCCAGTATCTTAATGCATCAGTTGTCGCACTAGTGGAGTTATCGAGCGAGTCCTTCGACAGCAGACTCGCCCGTGACTCGGCGACGTGTTCGCTCGCTGCGAGCGAGCGAACAGGGATCACCGGCGAGAACGGATGGGGCACGACCACCCTGCTCCGCCTGCTCGCCGCTTTCAGGAAGGAACGATTCGTGATGTCAACTGCTCCCGCCGACCCGACCGTGGTGCATCCCATGCCCGAGCAGTCGCGTCTGGTGCTGCTGAAGCCGCTGGTCACCTCGCCGCTGATCGAGGTCGGGGAGTTCTCCTACTACGACGATCCGGATGATCCGACCGCCTTTGAGACCCGTAACGTGCTGTACCACTACGGGCCGGAGAAGCTGGTCATCGGGAAGTTCTGCGCGTTGGGCGAGGGCGTGCGGTTCATCATGAACGGCGCCAACCATCGCATGGACGGCCCCTCGACGTTCCCCTTCCCGATCATGGGCGGCTCGTGGGCCGAGCACTTCGACCTCATCACCGGCCTGCCCGGACGGGGTGACACCGTGGTGGGCAACGACGTCTGGCTCGGCTACCGGGCCATGGTGATGCCCGGCGTCCGCATCGGCCACGGAGCGATCATCGCCTCCGGTTCCGTCGTCGTCGACGACGTCCCCGACTACGGCGTCGTCGGCGGCAACCCGGCCAGGCTCATCCGCCGCCGCTACAGCGATGCCGACATCGACCGCCTCCTCGCGCTGGCCTGGTGGGACTGGCCGACCGAGCACATCACCGAGCACATCCGCACGATCATGTCCGGCAGCATCGACGACCTGGAGAAAGCGGCGGCCGCGTAAGTCCTCGGTAACCGTTACCCGCGGTGCGGCAGAGCGGCTTCACCGCCATGCCGCCGAGCTCCGGTGGCGCCGCTGCGTGCGGTGACCCGCGCTCCCACATCGTTGTTCATTCACCTTCCAGCAGCAGAATCGAGCTGCCAGCATGCCTGCTTCGTCCCACCACGACCCGTTCGCCGGCTGGCTTCGCGGCCATGCCGTCCCGCTCACCCACCTCGACCCGGCGGCGCCGCTCGATGACCTGGAGCCGCTGCGCGACATCATCGGCAACGCGCGCGTCGTCGCGATCGGTGAGAACTCCCACTTCATCAACGAGTTCTCACTCATGCGCCAGCGCATCCTGCGGTTCCTGGTCGAACGCTGTGGTTTCACCGTCCTGGCCTTCGAGTACGGCTTGAGCGAAGGCTTCCCCCTTGACGCCTGGGCCCAAGGGGAGGGGACGGACGATGATCTGTCGGCCCATCTCGCCGAGGCGATCCCCGTGGGAGTCGATGAGCCGCTGCGCTGGATGCGCCGGCACAACGCCGCAGCCTCGAAGCCGGTGCGTTTCGCCGGGATCGACGTCCCGGCAGCCGGTGGATCCTTGCTTCCCGCCCTGGCCCCGGTCGCCGACTACCTCCGCGAGATCGATCCCGAAACCCTGCCGGCGCTCCAGACGGCGATGCGGATCGCCGAATCGTTCGCCGGTGCCTCCGCGGCCTCGGCCGCACCGGCCTGGACACGCCTGGCCGCCGCCGAACAGGACGCCCTCAGCGCTGTCCTGATGCGCCTGCTCATCCGGTTCCGCGCCGTCGAAGCGCTGTATCTTTCCCGCGGTGACCAGCGCAGCTATGACATCGCCCTGCGTCGCCTCGAAGGCGCCTGCCACGCCGACTACGGCTTCCGCGCCATGGCCGGCCTCTACGCCGGAAACGGGCTGACCGCCGACACCTCGGCCCGCGACGTCTACATGGCCGGGTCGGTCATGTGGCATCTGGAGCGCCTTGAACCTGAGACCCGGGTTGTGCTGGCGGCCCACAACGCGCACATCCAGAAGCTGCCGATCTCCTTCAACGGTCACCTCACGGGGCTCCCGATGGGACAGCACCTGCACCGCGTTCTCGGCGATGAGTACTTCGCCCTCGGCCTGACGAGCACCACCGGACACACGGCCGATATGCGCCCCGACGAGAACGCGCGCTTCGGTTTCGCCGTCGACGACACCGTGCTGGAGGCGCCCGAGCCGGGAAGCGTCGAAGCCGCCTTCGCCGACGCCGACCTCGGGCTCAGCATCGCCGACCTCCGCCGGGCACGCCAAGAGGTCCCCGGCGACGCCGGCCATGCCACCGGTCCCGACCGCATCCGGATACAGAGCGCCTACCTGCACACCCCCGTCCTCGACGCGTTCGACGGCATCCTCAACACCCCGACCTCCACCGTGGCCGACGACGTCGAAAGTTGAGGACCTCGCCGGCGCCCGCACCATGGTCGGGTTGGCGGGCGGATGCAGCCGACCGCCCGCCACGTGCGACGGCTCAGTCCAGCGGGGCCAGGCGCGTCGTCACCCCGATCCGGTTCCACGCGTTGATCATGGCGACGGCCACCACCAGCGCGGCGAGTTGCTTCTCGTCGTAGTGTTCGGCCGCCTCCTGCCACACCGCGTCAGGCACGGCCTCCCGGTCGGCCAGCCTGGTGGCCTCCTCCGTCAGGGCCAGCGCGGCCCGCTCGGCGGGCGTGTAGCAGGGCATCTCGCGCCAGACGGCCACCCCCCACAGCCGCTGGTCGCTCTCGCCCGCCGTGTTCAGCGCGTTGCTGTGCATGTCGACGCAGTACGCGCAGCCGTTGATCTGGCTGGCGCGCAGCTTCATCAGCTCGATCGTGGTGTGCGGGACGCCGCTGCGCTGCAGGAACCCCTCCACGCCGATGAAGTGCTTGTAAGCCTCTGGGGCCAGCTCCGCCACGTTGAGACGCTCGGTCATCGGATCCTCCTGAGTTCGTCGAAAACGCGGAGTGGACGGTACAGGGGGGCGAAGTGTGACAACTCCAGGGTAACGATCGGCGTCTAACCGGCCGTGGAATCGCTGAGCGCGGGGGATCCGCAGCACATCGGTGAATACTGGCTGGCAGGACGGCTTGGCTCGGGCGGTCAGGGCGTCGTCTACGAGGCGTACGACGCCGACGGCCGCCGGGTGGCGCTCAAGATGCTGCACGCCACCGGCGACGGCGGCAGCCGCGACCGCTTCGCCAAGGAGGCGACGGCCGCGGGCAGGGTGGCGTCGTTCTGCACGGCCAGGGTGTTGGCCGCCGACCTGGACGGGCCCAGGCCGTACATCGTGTCGGAGTACGTGGCGGGGCCGAGCCTGCGGCAGGCGGTGCGCGACGGACGCCGGTTCACCGGTGACGACCTGCACCGGCTGGCGACGGCCGTCGCGACCGCGCTGACGGCGATCCACGAGGCGGGCGTCATCCACCGCGACCTCAAACCCGACAACGTCCTGCTCGGCCCCGACGGCCCGCGAGTGATCGACTTCGGCATCGCGCGGACCCTCGACATGTCGCTGACCAGGACCGGCGAGGTGTCGGGCACGCCCAGCTACATGGCGCCCGAGGTGTTCACTGGTCAGCGGGCGGGCGCTCCCGCGGACGTGTTCGCATGGGGCGCGATCATGGTGTTCGCCGCCACCGGGCAGGACCCGTTCGAGGCCGACAATCTGGGCGGCGTCATGCACCGGGTGCTGTCGCAGCAGCCCGACCTCGGCGCGCTGCCGCCCCGGCTGGCCACGCTGGTCTCGGTTGCGCTGCGCAAGGACCCCGCGACCAGGCCCACCTCCCGCGATCTGCTGCTCGCGCTGGTCAGCGGCAACGGCGCCGACACCCGGGGGCTCCTGACCCAGGGCAGCCGCGCCGCCGAGGGCGTGCGCGGGCAGGGCGAGGGCGACCCTGCGCTCGGCACCATCGCCGAGGACGCCTACACCGCGCTCGGCCCGCAGGAGCGCGACCTGGCCGCCGAGGTGTTCCTGCGCCTGGTCGCCGTCGACGAGGACGGCCACGAGACCGGCAGGTCGGCCTCCCACGACGAGCTGTTCGGCGGACGTCCCGAGCATGAGGCCGCCGCCGTCCGGCGCGTCCTGCGCGCGTTCGCGTACGTCGTCACCGTGGAGAACGAGTCGGTCGCGCTGTCGCGTCCGGCGCTGCTGCGCGCCTGGCCGCGCCTGCGCATGTGGGTGGACGCCGACCGCGAGGGGCTCGCCGTGCTGAGCCAGATCACCAGCGCGGCGCGGCACTGGACCGAGCACGGCAGGCGCGACGGCGACCTGCTGCAGGGCAGCCGTCTGGAACAGGCGCTCGGCTGGGCCGCCACCGGCCGCCGCCACGTGACGCTCACCCCGCGCGAGCGTGACTTCCTCCAGGCGGGCACCGCGCTGACCAGGAAACGCACCAGGCGCAAGACCCTGACCACCACGGCGCTGGCGGGACTGCTGGTGGTGTCGCTGGTGGCGGGCGGGCTGGCGCTGTGGCAGCGCCAGCAGGCCACGGAGCAGCGCGACGTCCTCACCGCCAAGCAGGTGGCCGCTGAGGCGGACCGGATGCGCACCACCGACCCGGTCCTGGCCATGCAGCTCAGCGTGGCCGCCTGGCGGGTCTCCCCGCAGAGCGAGGCCCGCTCCGCGCTGACGGCCTCGTTCCAGCAGCACGAAACCGCCGTCTTCCGCGACCCGCCGGTCAAGGGCGTGGCCGGCAGGGCGCTCAGCCGCGACGGCCACACGCTGGTGAGCGTCAGTGAGGGCGGCGTCAACGTGTACGACGTCCGCACCCACAGACGCACGGGCGGCTGGCAGGGGCCGGGGCTGAAGGGGCGCATGCGTCAGGACCCGGTGCTGAGCAGGACCGGCCGGCTCCTCATGGTGGCCACGTACGAGGAGCTCGGCGTCTGGGACCTCGCCACCGGCAAGCGGCTGCTCAAGCAGAGCTTCCCGCCGGGCACCTCGGACATGCACGTCACGATGGGCGAGGACGAGGCCACCCTCGCCGTCAGCGACGACAGCACTCTCGACCACCTGGTGGACATCCGCACAGGCAGGACGTTCGGCAAGGGCGCCGATCTGCCCAGCAGAGCCCCGCTGATCGACCAGACCGGCAGGCACCTGGTGCTCCACGACGACGGCTTCGCCGTGCGCGCCCTGCCCGGCCTGACCCCGGAGCGGCGCTACTCCCGCTGCGGCCGATCCCACCCGGTCGCCGCGTTCTCGCCCGACGGCGCCACCCTGGCCTGCGCGGGCGACGACGTGGTGCTCGTGGACGCGGCCACCGGACGCCGCCGCGACACGCGCGACTGGACCTGCGACGTCTGCGGCGACACCTTCTACTCGCAGCTCCGCTTCAGCCCCGACGGCCGCTACCTCGCCGCGTTCAACAAGCGGAACATCCAGGTCTGGAAGGTCGCCGACCACGAGCACGACCTGCTCTCCTACCAGGCCGAGGGCCAGCTGACCGACGTCAGGTTCGACGGCACGACCCTGCGCTACCTGGTGGACGACGCCGTCATCAGCGTGGACCTCGCCCCGCGCGCGGCCGCGACCAAGGTGGGAGGCGAAGCCGTCCTCAGCCCCGGCAGCCAGTGGGCCGCGATCGGAGGCTTCGACGCCAAGTACGTCCGGCTGTGGGACGTGCGCGGGCACAAGGAGGTCGCGCGGTTCCCCGTCAAGGCCGACAGCGCACGACTGCTGGCCTTCGACCCGCCAGGAAGGCGGCTCATCATCGGGCAGGAGTCGGGCAGGGTCGAGCTGATCGACGTCGGCACCCGCAAACGGATCTGGTCGATCCTCTCGCCGCACGCCGACACCCAACTGCCGTCACGGGCCGAGTTCAGCCCCGACGGCCGGACCATCGCCCTCACGCTCGGCCCTCGCGGCCAGGTCGATGACTACCGGCTGGCGGTGCTCGACGCCGCCACCGGCCGCGTGCTGCACGACAGCCGCACGATCGGCGACGGCGGCCCGTACCTGCCCGACGGCGAGCGGCTCGCCACCGGCTCCGGCAGGTTCGTGGACGTCGCCACCGGCAAGCCGGTCGGGACGGGCTACGACACGTCCTGGCTCGGAGGCGCGGGCGTCGCCCTGAGCAGCCGCGGCCTGATGGCCGTCGCCTATGACGAGATGGGACGCGTCTCGCTCTGGGACCCCACCGGGCCGAAGGCGGTGCGGCCGATGCTGGCCAGATCGGGTGGCGGGAACGGTGCCCTGGCCTTCTCACCGGGCGGCGACCTGCTCGCGACGGGCGGTGGGGACAGTGTCCAGCTCTGGGACCCCGTCAGCAGGCGGCGGATCGGCGGCTCCTTCGCCACCCAGACGATCCAGGACACCGACTCGCTGACCTTCAGCGCCGACGGAACCCAGCTGTACTACTCGGCCGACGGCGCCATCCTGGAGTTCCCCGTCGGGCCGGAGCAGGTCGCGGCGGCGGTGTGCCGGCGCGTCGGCCAGGGGCTGAGCGAGTCCGACTGGAACCGCTACCTGAAGGACGTCCCCTACCGAAAGGTCTGCTAGCCCCGGCAGTTGCCCCAGGAGTTGCGTCCGCCCCAGGCCTCGATCCGGTTGTCGGGGTCGCGGGTCCAGCCGGCGTACTTCACGCACTTCCAGCCTCCGTCGACGTGCCCGGTCTCGGCGTAGTACTTGTACCTCCGCACGTCCTTCGACTGGGCGCCGCCACGCACCTCGATGCTGGCGCCGGTGACCGTGCGGGTGCCCGTGAACGCGGTCTTGATCGCGGCCACACAGTTCTTGCCGCTGCGCTTGTTGTACATCAGGTACACGTGGCCGAGGAGGACGCCCTTGCGAGTCCGCATCTCCCGGTGGCCGTCCTCGACGCGGTGGAAGCCCGGGCCGCAGATCCGTTCGGGGGAGTAGGTGGCGGCAGTGGTGGCGGTGGCGGCGGCGGGGGTGGCGGCGATGCCGGCGGCGGCCAGAGTGGCCGCGATGACCGTTCGCGTAAGCACAAGCTTCCCTTCTATCGACATCATGGACATCGTCGAGCTTTACCGGGACATAACCGTACTGCAAGGGGATGTAGTGAAGGGGCTGGTTTTCGTCTGTGCGGCCTGGGGAGTGTCCTGGGGCTCCTGGTCGGCGCTGCTCCCGGCTGTCAAGGAACAACTCGCCGTCTCCCCGGCAGACCTCGGCCTCTCGCTGAGCGCCGTGCCGGTGGGCGCGATCCCCGCGATGGTCCTCGCGGGCCGCCTGGCCAGGGGCAGAGAGCGCGCCGGCCTCGCCGTCTCCTGTGTCTCCTTCGCCCTGAGCCTCATCGTCCTCGCCCTGCTCACCTCGTCGGAGGCCGGCCGGCCGGCGCCGCTTCTCGCGCTCGGGCTGCCCCTGTTGCTGGTCGGCGCGACGAGCGGGGCGATCGACGTGGCGCTCAACCTGGCCACCGGACGGGCCGAGCGGGAGACCGGGCGCAGACTGTTCCAGCCGGTGCACGCCGCCTTCCCCGTCGCGGTGATCGTCGCCGCCCCCGCCACCGGCCTGGCCCGCGAACTCGGCATCAGCACGCAGACCGTGCTGGTGGCCGCCGCCGTGGCCGTCCTGGCCGCGTCCGCGTCACTCGTCACCCTCCCCGTGGGGAAGGACGGCCTGCCGCTCGCCGACGACCAGGCCAGAGGGCGGCGTCGCTGGACGGCCGCCCTCGTCACCGCCGGGCTCATCGCGTGCGTCCTGATCATCGAGAACGCCGTCGAGCAGTGGTCGGTGCTGCTCCTGGAGGAGCACCGGCACGCGTCGGCGCTGGTGGCGAGCGCCGCCCCGGCCGTCTACATGGGGGCGCTCACGGCGGGCAGGATCATCGCCCAGGCCCTGCCCCGCCTGCCGATGAGATTCCACTACCTGGCGGCGGGCGCGGGAGGCGGCGCGGGCATCGCGCTGGCGGGCCTCGGCGGCTCGGCGGTGGCCTCGCTGGCCGGGTTCGCGCTGACCGGGCTGGCCCTGGGCCCGCTCTTGCCGGCCGTGCTCAGTCAGGCCGCCGCCGACGACCCCACGGGCACCCTGGTGTCGGCGCTCTCGGCTATCTCGTACACGGGCTTCGTCGCCAGCCCCCTGCTGGTGGCCGCCCTCATGTCCTGGGTCGGCCTGCCCGCCGCGCTGGCGGCCCTCGCCCTGCTGGCGCTCCCGCTCCTGGCGCATTCCTTCAGGGCCTGAACTTCGGGGCGGGAACTTCGCGATGAGAACTTCAGGACGGGAACCTGGTCATACCTTGGGACAACCAGGGCAGGCGACGGGGTATCAGCCCGGCGAACAGAGAGCGTGAGGTGATCACCATGGCCGTCTGCGAAGCCTGCGGCAACGACTACGACATGTCCTTCGAGGTGCACGCCCAGGGCGGGGTGCACACCTTCGACTCCTTCCAGTGCGCGATCCAGACGATGGCGCCGATCTGCGAGCACTGCGGCACCAGGGTCATCGGCCACGGGGTCCAGTCGGGCGAGCACTGGTACTGCTGCGCCCACTGCGCCCGCCAGGAGGGCACCATGGGCCTCGTCGACCGCGTGATGGCAGGAACATCCGCCTAGACGGGCGACCGGGAGCGAGCGGCCTGATCAGAGGAGCGAGCCGACGAGGCCGGCGAACTCCTCGGGGTCGACGATGCGCACGCCCAGGCTCTCGGCCTTGGCCCGTTTCGAGCCTGCCTTCTCCCCTGCGACCAGCAGGGACGTCTTGGCCGAGACGCTGGAGGAGGCCTTGCCGCCGGCACGTTCGATGAGCTCGTTCATCTCGTTGCGGGACAGCGCCTCCAGCGCCCCGCTCATCGCGCCGGTGACCACGACGGACATCCCGGCCAGCGGCAGCTCGGAGTTCGCCGTGTCGGAGGGGTCCCCTGGTGCGACCCAGCCCGGCTCGGTCATGTTGACCCCGGCCTTGATGAGTTTGTCGATGAGGTCGGCGAGTTCGACCAGCTCGGCCACGACCACCGGGGCCTTCTCCGGGCCGATGCCCTCCACGGCCTGGATGGCCTCGGCGTCGGCCGCGCGGATGGCGTCCATGCCGCCGAAGTGCCTGGCGATGCGGCGGCTCATCGAGCGGCCGGTGCCGCGTACGCCCAGCGCGCAGAACACCCTGCTGAGCGGCTGCCCCTTGGCCCGGTCGAGGGCGGCCAGCAGGTTGTCGGTGCTGACCTCGCCCATCCGGTCGAGGCCGAGGATCTGCTCGCGGGTCAGGTAGAACAGGTCGGCGAAGTCGACGATCAGCCCCGCGTCGAGCAGCTGGAGGATGCGGTTTTCGGCCAGGCCCTCGATGTCGAGCTGGTCGCGGCCCACGGCGTACCCGATGGAGGCGATGGCCCGGCAGGCGCGCCCGCGCACGCACCGCCACCGCTCCTGCGAGGCGTCGATCGCGTCGCCGCAGGACGGGCAGACCTGCGGGATCGCGATCGGCTGCTCGTCGCCGGTGCGCAGGTGGACGACCGGGGCCTCGACCCGGGGGATCACGTCGCCGGCCTTGTAAACCACCACGCTGTCGCCCAGCATCAGCCCTCGGCGCTGGATGTCGGCGACGTTGTGCAGGGTCGCGAACGTCACGACGCTGCCGTCGAGCTCGACGGGTTCGAGCACGGCGCGGGGGGCGATGATGCCCGTGCGGCCGGTGTTCCACTCCACGGCGACCAGCTTGGTGATCTTCTCCGTGGCGGGCAGCTTGTAGGCGATCGCCCACCGCGGGGCGCGCGAGCTGAACCCCGCCTGCGCCTGGTCGGCGGCGAGGTCGCACTTGATCACGATGCCGTCGATGCCGAAGGCCAGCTCGGCCCGCTCGGCGGCGATCTGCTCGACCCGCTCCTGGACCTGCTCCAGGGAGGCGGCCACGACCCCGCCGACGTCGGTGACGGCCGGTGTCTGCACACCCTGCCCGGCCACCCAGGCCATGACCTCGCTGTGCGGCGACTCGCGCAGCCGCACCGCCAGCTCGGAGGAGTCGTCGGGGTGCGACAGCGCGCCGTAGCCGAAGAACGTCAGCTCACACACGTACGGCCGGTCCTGCGCACGCAGCGTGCCCGCCGCCGCGCTGCGCGGGTTGGCGAACGAGGTGCCGTCATGGGCCTGGCGCTTGGCGCACGCCTCCTCGAACTGCGACGCGGTCATCATCACCTCGCCGCGCAGCTCCACGGTGACCGGATCGGCCAGCCGGGCGGGCAGCCCCACGATGGTGCCGATGGCGTGGCTGACATCCTCGCCGGCGGTGCCGTCACCGCGGGTGACGAGCTGCGCCAGCCGCCCGCCGCGGTAGCGGGCGGTGATCGCCAGCCCGTCGAGCTTCGGCTCCACACTCCACGCCGTGACCGGACGGCCCAGCCTGCGCTCCAGCGAGGCGACCCATTCGGCCAGCTGCTCGGCGCCGAAGACGTTGTCGAGGCTCAGCATCGGCACCGTGTGCGGCACGTCGCCGACCACCGCGCCGCCGGCGACCTTGCCCGTCGGCGAGCTCGGCAGCACCGCGTCGGGGTGCTCGGCCTCGTACGCCTGGATGCCGCGGACCAGCCGATCGTAGGCGTCGTCGTCGAGCGTGGACGTGCCGTCGCGGTAGTAGGCCGCGGCGGAGTCGAGGGCGAGCTGGACAGCCTCGGCGTAGGCCGTCTGATCTGCGAGAAGAGTGCTGGGGGGCGCGTCGGTCATGGTTCCATCATGGCGTGCGGCACCGACAGTTTCGGCCCGGACGATCCGCGCCCGAGCCGGAGCGCCGACGACCGGCCCGTCCGACGACGTCCGCCGCCCGAAGAGCGGCAGAGCGCACGTGGAGAACCAGCGGCTGGATTGGCGGCGAGCCAGTGAGTAGGTTCCTTATCGGGAGGTCTGCGCCTATGTATGACTTTGATCTTCTTGTGCTCGGAACCGGGCCCGGCGGGCAGAAGGCGGCGATCGCCGCGGCGAAGCTCGGCAAGCGGGTAGCGGTGGTGGAGAAGCGGCACATGCTCGGGGGCGTGTGCATCAACACCGGGACGATCCCGTCCAAGACGCTGCGTGAGGCGGTCCTCTACCTCACGGGCCTGAACCAGCGGGAGCTGTACGGAGCGAGCTACCGGGTGAAGGACGAGATCACGGTCGCGGATCTCGGGATGCGCACGCAGCATGTGATCGGCCGGGAGATCCAGGTCATCCGCAGCCAGCTGGGCCGCAACCATGTGACGGTCTTACAGGGCACCGGCCGGTTCCTGGACGCGCACACGATCGGGATCACGGGGGACGAGGAGAGGAAGGTCACCGCCGAGAAGATCGTGATCGCCACGGGAACCTCGCCGGCCCGCCCGTCCACGGTGGAGTTCGACGACAGGACGGTCATCGACTCCGACGCGATCCTGCGGCTCGACCGGGTGCCCGAGACCCTCGTCGTCGTCGGGGCCGGGGTCATCGGCATCGAGTACGCCTCGATGTTCGCGGCGCTCGGCACCAAGGTCACCGTGGTCGAGCGCCGCGACCGGATGCTGGAGTTCTGCGACCTGGAGATCGTGGAGGCGCTCAAGTACCACCTGCGGGACCTCGCCGTGACGTTCCGGTTCGGCGAGAGCGTCGCCGCGGTCGAGCGACGGGCGAGCGGGGCGCTGACCGTCCTGGAGAGCGGCAAGCGGATTCCCGCCGACTGCGTCATGTACTCGGCCGGGAGGCAGGGCAAGACAGCCGAGCTGTGCCTGGAGGCCGCCGGGCTCACCGCCGACGACCGGGGTCGGATCAAGGTGGGCGAGAACTACACCACGGCCGTCCCGCACATCTACGCGGTCGGCGACGTGATCGGCTTCCCCGCGCTGGCGGCCACCTCGATGGAGCAGGGCCGGCTGGCCGCCCAGCACGCGTGCGGCGAACCGGTCGGCGACATGGGCGAACTGCCGCCGATCGGGATCTACACCATCCCGGAGATCAGCTTCGTCGGGAGGACCGAGGACGAGCTGACCAGGGACAAGGTCCCGTTCGAGGTGGGCGTCTCGCGCTACCGGGAGCTGGCCAGAGGGCAGATCATCGGCGACTCGTACGGGATGCTCAAGCTGCTCGTCTCCTCCGAGGACCGGCGGCTGCTGGGCGTCCACGTGTTCGGCACGGGCGCCACCGAACTCGTCCACATCGGGCAGACCGTCATGGGCTGCGGCGGCACGGTCGACTACCTGGTCAACGCCGTGTTCAACTACCCGACGCTGGCCGAGTCCTACAAGGTCGCCGCCCTGGACGCGATGAACAAGATGCGGGTGATCGCCAGGCTGACGGCCGAGATGTGACCGGGCGTCACAGGGGGACCTCCACGCGGACCGACGTCGGGCCGCCGGGCGGGCTGGACAGCCTCATGACACCGTCGACCACGGCCACCCGGTCGGCCAGCCCGGCCAGCCCGGAGCCCGCCTCCGGGTCGGCCCCGCCCGCTCCGTCGTCGCTCACCTCCACCACCAGCGTGCCGCCCCTGACCCTGGCGCGCACCAGGCAGCGCGTGGCCCCGCTGTGCTTGGCCACGTTCGCCAGCGCCTCGGAGACGACGTAGTACGCGGTCACCTCCACCGGGACGGGCAGCCGCCCGGGAAGCGCGACGTCGACGTTGGCGGGGATCGGGGAGCGGCCGGCCACGTCCTGCACCGCGGCGGGCAGCCCCCGGTCCGTCAGCACCTTCGGGTGCACACCGCGGATCAGCTCGCGCAGCTCGGCCAGCGTCTGCTTCGCCTCCTCGTGCGCCTGCGCGACCTGCGCGGCGGCGGGTGAGCCCGCAGGCAGGTCGAGCCGGGCGAGCCCGAGCTTCATGGTGAGCGCGACGAGCCGCTGCTGGGTGCCGTCGTGCAGGTCGCGTTCGATCCTGCGGCGCTCGCCCTCGTAGGAGTCCACGAGCCGGGCGCGCGAGCGGATGATCTCCGCGTCCCTCGGCGCCAGCACGGCACGCGTGATCATCGCCCGTGCTCCCGCCCAGGCGGCGATCGGGTAGGCGGTCAGCGGGAGCAGCACGAGGCCCACGACGGCGATGGGCAGGCCGAGCAGGACGCCCGCGCTCGGCTGCAGCGGCGCGGTGAGAAGGATGAGCGGCAGCGAGCCGGCCAGGCTGATCACGCCCAGGTCGATGGCCCACAGTCCGACCAGCACCAGCAGGGCGAAGCCGTAGTCCCGCCAGGTCGCCTGGTCGGCGAGCCGGGCACGCAGGCCGTGCCACCCGCGCCACCTCCGGGGCGTGGGCAGCGGGTCCACCAGGCGCATCCGTACCCTCTCGAACGCCGCCACCGGCAGCCCCAGCACCGCGACCACGAGCAACCCGGCCGCGCACGCGGCGGCGCCGCCGAGCGAGTACGCCGTGAAGACGACGGCCATGGCCAGCGCGGCGTGCGGCACGCTCGCGAGCAGGTACGCCAGCGAGCGCCAGGGCCACGACGAGCGCAGGAAGGCCGACGGCCGCCGGCTGAGGGCTTGGAGGGCGGACCTGGCGTGCACGTTCCGACGCTATCCGAGCCGCCAGGGCGGGGCAGTAGTGCTGGGTCTACCGTGCACTCTCGCCTGAGCGCCTATACGCGCCGGGCCCGCGGGCGGCTTGGCTGGGGTGCCACGGAGATCGATGAGACAGTCCAGTCGAGGTCGATGCGTAAGACGTATCGCGGCCGGCCCGACGTGGAGGCGGCCCTCAACGCGTCGAGGTGAGCGTCTCACGCAAATCCGCAAGCCTTATTGTATATGGCCTGACTCATCCGAGTTAAAGTTCCTGCAAGCGGTGTGCAAGTCTCTCCATTATCATTGCAGACGACGCTGTCGGCAGTTTCCTTTGGGGGGGAGATGTCTTGCGATTGACGTGCCGAGCCAAAGAAGTTCTTCTCGAAAAAGAAGTGATTGGCCGCGATCGGAAAAGATAGTGGGAGGAATGAGTGCAGTTATCCCGCTGGCGCGTCATCGCCACTGTGCTCCTGCCATGGCTCACCGCCAAGCTCGTGTTCAAACCCAGAATCGGCCCACTCAGAACAGACCGGATACTGGATCGGCTCGCATTCTGGCGATCAGTGGTCGGCACGGTCGCGATCATGGTATCAACCTACGACTACCAGCACGTTCTTTACGTTTCGAGCAGCATCTTCCTAAAGGCGGTGCAAACCGGGGCGTATGCTCTGCTCCTGCCACCGCTGTCGTTTCTCGTGATGCTCGTCGTGACCCGCCCCGGCCGCCGCGCCCAACTCATGCCTGGCGCGCGGCGTTTACTGGGACGTGGGGCACCCGCACTGACCTTCTTCTTTCTGCCGTTCTTTCTGCTGAATCTCGGCAGCGGCCAACAAATCGACATCACCATCCCCGACCCGGGGGTAGCAATATTCTTCATTCCTGCGATACCCCTGATGATCGCCTGGTTCTGCTGCTTCTGGTGCTGCACGATCTACTGGGCGGCGCGTACCGGCTTGTGGACCGGCGAAATCCACCCGCTGCTCGCACCGATCGGCACAACGCTTCTCATGCTGCTGATCAATGGCCAGGAAATCATCGAGGGCGATACCAAAGGCGTGCCCTACTGGCTCTGGCTGACGCTGAACCTCTGCGGGACGGCCACGTCTCTGGTGCTGTCCGTCTTGGAATATCGACACCTCCGGTCAATCGGTTACCAGTTCCGCAGCGGGCCGGAACCGGTAACCAGCAGTGAACCGGAACCGGTCCAGTGAGCCCTTTCATCTTGGGTAACGGGCCCTCCTCGACAAGCTGTAGCACGAGGATCGCCTGGACGAGCGCGGTCGCGCGATGCGGGCAACAGCGCAGCGCGGTCAGCACCTTGCAGGACTTCAGGGTTGTGACGGCACGTCCACCTATGGCGCGGATACGGGCGTGGGCGCGGTTGACGTCCCGCTGTGCGCGCGACAACCAGGGCCGATGGCGATGGCCTACTTGCAAGCCGAGCCGGGGTAGTGCCAGGTCTACCCCGGGGCCGGGTCCTCGCGCCAATGTGCGGCGGGCGCCGCACCGGTTGGATCGACGGCATGGCAACGACCTCTTTTGATTTCCCTGGCCGCTGGGTTGAGGGTGCCGGACTTGTCCTCGGTCCGGTTCTGATGCTCGCCGGAGTGCTGCTCCGCGTCGATTTCGACGACTTTTTCCCCGGGCAACTCGCGGCGTTCGCCGCAAACCCCGGCAGGATGACCGCCTCCTACAGCGCCTTCGCCGCGGGTAACGTCCTGCTGTGGCCCGCCGTCATCGCGCTAGTCCGGCGTGCGTGGGCGACCCAGCCGCGGTGGGCGCTGTGGGGTGGTGTGATGGTCATGCTCGGGCTGTTCGCCCGCGCCTTCCACACCGGGATCAATCACCTGATCTTCCAGATTGCCGACGCCCAGGGGGTGGAGGCGGGGCGGAAGGCGGTCGACGGCTACTACGGTGCGTTCCATGTGCTTCAACCGCTGTCGATCGCGATCTTCTTCGGCTGGGTCGTGCTGGCCGTCGGCGTATGGCGGGCAGGCGTGCTGGGGATCGTCAGATCCGTCGCCCTGGCATCGATGAGCGCGCTGCCGATCGGCGTGCTCAAGGGCACGGGTCCGATGTCGATCGTCGCCACTCTCGGCTTGTGCGTCGCGCTGGTGCCGCTGGGGACTCGCATTCTGAAGGACGGGCCCGCGCCCAGGTGGTGGGCCTATCCGCTCGCACTGGGCGTGGGCACCGCAGCCGTGCTCCTCGGCATGGCCGGTTGACAGCCGAGATCGACGGCGACCACTTCTTCGAGGGCGCCCGGGGTACGGGGGCTGTCGGCCGCGGCCGCCGCGGGCGGCGCGTCCCTGCTGCCGACCGCCCTGTACGGAGAGGACGGCGAGGCCGTTTCCCGCCGCCGGCGCCGACCTCTCCCTCGCCGAGGGCGCTGATCCGCGCGGGGCGATCAGTCGCCGGAGGACGTCCGGCGGCCGCGCGAGGCCGGCTTCTTGCGCCCCGCCACCAGCGTGTCGCCCGGCGCCGGCCGCTCGGCGGGCGCCGGTTCCTCGCCGGACGGCCGCGCCCGCGGGCGCGGCGCGGTGTCCTCCGGAGTGGCCCCCGGCTCCTGCGAGCCCCTGGCCCTGGACGCCTTGCCCGCGCCGGACCTGGACGGCTTCGCCTCGTCCGAGGCGGGGGGAGACGGCTCGGCCTGCGCGGACGGGGTCTTGGCGGTGAGCTGTGGCGTGTCGGGGTCGCGCAGGGACGCGATGACCGCGTCGGCCTCGGTGTCGGCCGCGAACTCGCTGGCGGCGGCCGACTCCCTGCGCCGGATCACCACCATGTGGTCCACCGACAGCCGCCCGGCGCCGACGACGGCGAGCAGCAGCGACGCCGCGCCCAGCAGGATGAGCTCGTTCAGGCTGACGGGGTTGAGGGGCGGCGCGACCACGAACACCGCCAGCGCCTCGGCGAACAGGATCAGCCCGATCGCCGGCACGGCCAGTCCGGCGATCAGCAGCGCGCCGCCGATCAGCTCGGTGAGCATGGTGACCGTGGCCCAGGCGCCGGGGGCGGGAGCGCCCTGGCTGAGGAACTGCTCTCCGGTGGCTCTCAGGCCGACTTCCAGCTTGGTCCAGCCGTTGGCGAAGAAGATGCCGCCCACACCGAGGCGGGCGACAAGCGCTGCGAGATCACGGAGGGCCTGTCTCACGGTAGTTGTCTGCCCTGATCGGGACATTACACACCTCGGTCTCGCCGGAGCAGCAGGGCCACGGCGGTGGCGGTCAGGCCGAGCAGGACGACGCTCACGACCACGGTCGTGTGCAGCGCGTGGACGAAGGCCCACCGCGCGGCGTCGAGCAGCGCGCCGCCCGCGCTGCCGCCCACCTGGTCGGCCACGTGCGCGGCTCCCGCGAGCGACTGCCTGGCCTTGTCCATCTCGCCGCCGGACACGCCCGGCACGGTGTGCAGCGCGGGCGCGTACACCAGGCTGGTGATCGTGCCGAGCACCGCCACGCCGAGCCCGGCGCCCAGCTCGTACGCGGTCTCCTCGATCGCCGCCGCGCCGCCCGCGTGCGACTCGGGCACTGACGACATGATGGTGTCGGACGCGGCCAGCAGCGCCACCTGCACCCCGAACCCGATGCCCACGAAGCAGACGGAGAGCATCACGGGATGCCCCTCGACCCCCCAGCCGAGCGTGGGCGTGAGGGAGAGCGCGACCAGGCCGAGCCCGCCGCTCATCGTGGCCCGCATGCCGATCCTGGGCAGGATGTGCGCCGCCGCGAGCCCTCCGGAGATGGCCGACAGGACCAGCGGCAGCATCCGCAGGGCGGCGTGCAGCGGGCTGTCGCCGAGGACGAGCTGGAGGTACTGCGCCAGCATCAGCTGGAGCCCGACCAGCGCGAAGACGCCCAGCAGCACCCCGGCCACGCCGGTGGTGAACGCCCGATCGCGGAACAGCCCGACCTCCAGCAGCGGCGAGACCAGCCGCGACTGCCGCTTGACGAACCACACCAGTAGCCCCACGCCGGCCAGGAAGACCGCGATGGACGCCCAGAGCGGCATCAGGCTGCCGGACCCCGCCTCCTTCAGTCCGAAGGCCAGCGCCAGGATGCCGACGACGGACAGGCCGGCGCTCAGGCCGTCCCAGGGCTCACCGGCGCGTCTGGGTGACTCGGGCAGCAGCCGCGCGGCGGCGGGGATCAGCCCGGCCAGGATCGGCACGTTGATCAGGAAGACGGCGCCCCACCAGAAGTGGACGAGCACCCCGCCGATGAGCGGCCCGATGGCGGCGCCCGCCGCCGCGACCGCGCTCCAGACGCCGAGCGCGATGGCCCGCTCGCGCCGGTCGGTGAACACCTGGCGGATCAGCGACAGCGTGGCGGGCATGATCATGGCGCCGCCCACGCCGAGCAGCGCCCTGGCCAGGATGAGGGTGAGAGGAGTGGGGGCGAAGGCGGCGCCGGCGGAGGCCAGGCCGAACAGCACGAACCCCGACAGCACCAGCCGTTTGCGCCCGTAGCGGTCGCCGAGCGTGCCGAACATGATCAGCAACGGCGCGACGACCAGCGAGTAGACGTCGATGATCCACAGGAGTTGCACCGCGGACGGTTCGAGCGCGGCCGTCAGCGCCGGCACCGCGATGTGCAGGACGGTGGCGTCGACCGTGATCAGCAGCAGGCTCAGGCAGAGCAGCACAAGGATGGACCAGCGGTTGTCCCGATGCTCCTGAACGGCACGCCTGACGAGGGGTGCGGCCTGTGTAACGGTCATGCGCCTCCTTGCGGGCCGATCTGACTGCAACGGGCCCGCCTGAACTTGCGTGGCAGCTTAGGCGAAGTCAGCCACCCGGCAAAAGCGGTATCGACTGATCCACGGGTCAGCAACCACCTCTCTAGAGAGACACAGCCATATGTCCTGATCTATCCAACTTTCATCCGTCGGTCATCATGAGACTCGTGGGGACCGCGGAATCCGGCGACGAGGACCGGTCCTCGAGGGGGTGGTGCGCCCTGCCATCACCTCGGCCGGATCGACCGCGCCGTCAGTGGCCTTGGCGATCATGTCGGCGAGCCGTCCGCGTAGTTCCCCGTCCATCAACACC
>NZ_JBEXUP010000117.1:0-26384 GCF_040614375.1 Nonomuraea sp. NPDC005983 | reverse complement strand
CACATCGGCGTCGACTACCTGCCCGACAGTGGAGCCAGCCAGCCCGGCACGCCCTCCAGATCGGGCTCGTGGTGGACGACGCGGTAGGCGACCGCCGAGGCCGGCCCCTGCCCGTAGGGCTGCCGCCCGGTGGCGGCGTAGGCCAGGGTCGCGGCGGTGGAGAAGACGTCCGCTTCCGGGCCCGCCGGCCTGCCCTCCAGCACCTCGGGGGCCAGGTAGCCGGGCGTACCGACCACGGCGCCCGAGGCCGTGACCGAGAGCGAGTCGAGCGCGCTGGCGATGCCGAAGTCGATGACGACGGGCTCGCCCTCGCTCATCATCACGTTCGCCGGTTTGAGGTCGCGATGCACCACCCCGGCCCCGTGCATGGCCTCCAGCGCGTCGGCTAACCCGGTGGCCAGCAGGCGCAGGTCCGCCACGGGCACCGGGACGGCGCTGAGCGGCCTGCCCTGGACGTACCGGGTGACCAGGTAGGGCCTGTCGACGTCCAGGGAGGAGTCGAGGACCTCGGCCACGTGCGGCCCGTCGACCAGGCGCATGGTCTCGACCTCGCGGGCCAGCCGGGCGATGGCCGCCCCGTCGGCGGCCACGTGCGGGTGGAGGATCTTGACCGCGACGGTCCGCCCCTCGGGGTCGAGCGCCAGGTGCACCTCCCCGAAGCCGCCCGACCCGAGCCGGGAGAGGAGCCGATAGGGGCCGAGGTGCTCGCTCATACCCGTTCTTCTCCCCCCGCGAGCCCGCGCGGACACTCAGGACCAGGGCGTCAACCAGCCGAGGCCGACCGAGTTCAGCAACGAGTCGACCATTCCGGTGATCAGGCCGAGCGTGCTCTCCCCGGCGTCCCTGGTCAGCTGCTTGATCACTTTCTCGGGCGCCTGCCAGGGCGCCCATGACGGCTCCTGGCCCATCGCGAACATCACCGCGAGCAGCGCGGCGGTGCCCACGACCAGCACCGCGACCAGCGCCGCGCCCGGAGAGCGCAGGACGCTGGTGAGCGTTCGGGTGACGGCCTGGCGCGGCGCGCCGCCGCCCGGCAGCACGAACAGCCCGGCCGTGAACGCGCCCGCCGCGTACGAGGCCGCCTCGTTGATGCTCATCCCGCCGCCCCAGCGCAGCAGGCCCCAGACGCAGACCCCGAACACGGCCGACAGCGGCACATGGACCAGCGTCACGAGCGTGGCCTTGACGAGCGCCCACGGCGTGCCGACCAGCGCGAGGAGCGGATCAGCCGCGCTGCTGCCGCGCACCTGACGGCGTTTCACCAGGTCGCCGAAGAGGTACTCGCCGACCCGCAGCACCAGCGACAGCGCGACGGCTATCGCGCTCACCGCGACGGGCAGCATGACGGCCAGCGCCACCAGCAGGACCAGCAGCAGCATCCCGACGAGCTGGCTGCCGACCAGGTAACGCTTGCGCTCCGCCGGCGGGCTGTCGGGACGCGGCTGGGTCGCCGGACGTGTCTGCGGCGCGGGCGGCGGCACCGGGCGGGGCGCGACCGCACCCGTCTGCGGCCCGGGATAGGGCGCCGGATAGCCCGCGACCCGCTGGTCGGTGCGCGGCATGACCCGGGGCGGCATGGGCGCCGGGACGTACGGCGGCGGCTTCTCCTCGCGGACCGGCTCCGGCCTGCCGTACTCGACCGGCGGCAGCAGGTCGGAGAAGGTGTCCATGGTGCGGGTGCCGCTGGTCAGCCTCTTGGTGCCGGTGGGCCCGGCGGGCGGCGTGTCCTGGAGGGCCGTCTCGTGGAAGTTGGTGACCGACGGGTCGAGGGCCCTGGCCATCCGCAGCAGCTCCTGGGCGCTGGGACGCTCGCCCGGCTCGACCCGCAGGGCCCGCGACAGCCAGCCGCGCAGCCACGCCGGAGCCCGGTCGAGCTGCGCGCGGCCCTCCATGATGTTGAAGCAGACCGCCTCGAAGGCGCCGGTGCCGAACGGCGGCGCGCCCACCGCGGCGAAGAACACGGTGGAGGCCAGCGCGTGCACGTCGGCCGCCTGGGTGATCTCCGAGTCGCGGATGATCTCGGGCGCCAGGTAGCCGGGCGTGCCGACGAACATCCCGGTCTGGGTCAGCCGGGTGGCGTTGACCAGGTGCGCGATGCCGAAGTCGATGACCAGCGGCTCGCCGTTCACCAGCATGACGTTCGACGGCTTGAAGTCGCGGTGGATCACGTCGGCGGCGTGGATGGCCACCAGCGCCTGGCAGAGCCCCTGCGCCAGCCGGATGATCTCGCGCGCCTCCAGCGCGCCGTCGGCCAGCACGGTTGCCTCCAGCGTGCGGCCGGGCGCGAACCGGGTGACGACGTACGGCTGGCCGCCCACCAGTTCGGCGTCGAGCACCTCGGCCACGTGCGGGCTGCGCACCCGGCGCATGGTCTCGACCTCGCGGGTGAGCCGGTCGCGGGCCTTCAGGTCGGCGGCCACGTGCGGGTGGAGCACCTTGATGGCGACCTCGCGCCCCTCGGAGTCGAGCCCCAGGTGGACGACCCCCATGCCACCCTCGCCGATCTTCCTGACCAGCCGGTACGGCCCGAGCCGCTCGGGCGCCTCGGTGTTGCTCATCGCCATTGTCCCCGCATCATCCCCCCGAACTTCCCTTGTTGAGCCCGCTGAGGAGGCTCACCACAGGCTGAACGTCCAGCGGAGCCCACATGGCCTCCTTCGCATCGGCGCCGAACGTGCTGTAAGCGAGGATCAGGGAGAGCGCGGCCCCCGCCGCGAGGACCCCCGCCATCACCATCGCTCCTGTTCTCGAGGGTATTAGCGATGCGAGAGTTCTGCGCATCTGTCTCCCAGGTCCCTCGACTCCGGGGCCCGCGCAGACGGTCCACAGCGCTACTGCCGCCCCCCAGGCCAGCGCGTTCGCTTCAGGCATCTTCACTACCACGGTGAGCAGCAAGGTAACCGGCAGACCGAGAATGGCCGCGTAGAGCGCCAGTGCGAGCGTGATGCCCGCGGACTTGGCCAGCGCCTGGGGCTGGCCGAACACCCTGAAGACGTCCAGTGCGGCCGAGCCCGCGGACCTGCGGGCCGACAGCGCGGGCTGTGCCAGGTCGGCCGCGCGCAGCAGCACCACGGCCGGAATCACCAGCACGGCCACCAGTACCGGCGCCAGGATCGCCGCCACGATCATCAGGATCAGCAGCATCGAGCCCGCCACGCCGTACGCCTTGGACCGCTGCAACAGCTGCCCGGGGGGCACGGCGGGGACGAACGGCTCGTGCTTGGTCTTCGGCGGCTCCGGCGGGAACTGGACCTGCGCGGGGATGTACGGCGGCGGGACCGCGCTGCCCCTGCCGTAGTCGGGCGCGTCGGGACGGACCCGCCTGGTGGGCACGTCGGAGTCGTGGTTGACGGCCTGCGGGTGCTGCTGGATCCAGGGCTGACCGCCCTGCGCCGAGCCCTGTGCCGCCCCCTCGCGCTGCATCCGGCGCAGCTCGTCGGGGGTCACCCTGCGGGTGGGCCACGGGTCGCCCTGCTCGGGCAGGAGCGAGACGTAACGCTGGTCGGGCCGGCCCTGCGGCAGCCCCTGCGGCGGACCCTGTGACAGACCCTGTGGCTGGCCGTCGAGGAGCTGCCTGGGGGTCACAGGCGGCGTGGAGACGTCGTAGGGCGGCTTGTCGCCGACGTACGGCGGTTCGGCGCTGGGGAGCCTGTCGCCGCCGAACGGCGGCTCTGACGGCAGCGCGCCCCGGTCGGGACGCGGCACGGTCGAGATCTCGTCGGGCACGTTACCCGCCCGCATGGGCAGCATCCGGGCGGTCTGCTCGGCCAGTTCCGGCGCCTTGGGGCGCTTCGCCGGGTTGCGCTGGAAGGCCGCCTTGAGCAGCGGCTGCAACGCGGCCGGAACGGCGCTCACGTCGGCCTTGCCCGCGGTGATGTTGTAGAAGATCATCTCCAGCGTGCCCTTGCCGAAGGGCGGCTGCCCGGTGGCCGCGTACAGCAGCGTGCCCGCCCAGGCGTGCACGTCGACCTCCGGCCCCGCCTCCTGGCCCTCGATGATCTCGGGGGCGAGGTAGCCGGGCGTGCCGATGAACATGCCGGTCTGGGTCAGCCTGGTCGCGTCGACGGCCTGCGCGATGCCGAAGTCGATCAGCACCGGCTCACCGTCGATGATCAGCACGTTGCCCGGCTTCAGGTCGCGGTGGATCACCCCGACCGAGTGGACGGCGGCCAGCGCCGTGGCCACCCCGTGCGCGATCCTGACCAGCGCGGGCAGGTCGAGCGGCCCGTCGTCCTTGACGATCTCGTCAAGGGGACGCCCCGGTACATAACGGGTGACGATGTACGGACGGTGACCGGTCACGTCGGCGTCGAGCACCTCGGCGATGTATCTGCTGCGCACCCGGCGCATGGTCTCGACCTCGCGCGACAGCCGGCGCCTGGCGACCTCGTCACCGGCGACCTCGGCGCGCAGGACCTTGACCGCCACCTGACGCCCCTGGGGGTCGACAGCGAGGTGTACAACGCCCATTCCGCCTTCACCGAGCCGCCTGAGCAACCGGTAAGGGCCAAGTCGGTCATCGTTCATGGCATGAAGCACCATACCGGCTTAATCCCCGCCCACGAGATGAACCATGAGGCCACATTCCCACTCGTACAACGTCCAGATCGGCCCCATTGGTTTCCCATCCCACGGTCTCGAATTGGCCTCAGTTCGCCAGGGAGAGCACCTCGGCACTCTTCAGCCCGGCGAGCGTGGCTCCGGACACGGCGAGCTTGGACCGTCGCACGCCGCTCCCGATGACCACTCTCGGATGCTCGGCGACGTTCACGTCCACCAGGATCGGCCAGTCGTCGGGCAGGCCGAGCGGGGTGATGCCGCCGTACTCCATCGCGGTGAGCTCCACTGCCTCCGCCATGGGGGCGAAGCTCGCCTTGCGCGCGTCAAGGTGCTTGCGCACCACGCCGTTGACGTCCACCCGCATCGTCGCGAGCACCATGCACGCGGCGTATCGCGTCTCGCCGCCGCGCTTGGCCGCGACGACCACGCAGTTCGCCGACTCGTCGAGGGTCACCCCGTAGCGTTCGCAGAACGCCGCGGTGTCGGCCAGCTCGGGGTCGATCTCGGCGACCACGACGTCGCCGATCCCCTCCACGGCCCGCGCGACCGGCTCGGCCAGCAGGTCGGCCCGCTCGGTCGCGGGCACCCAGTGCAAGGTCATCCCATCTCCTCGTTCGCTTCCCCAGGACCCTACGCGGTCACCGGGGTCGCGTGCGTCGTCACGGGTTCTGCAGCACCCGCTGGTGCAACTGGGTGACGGCGCTGCGGGCGGACTCCAGCGCCCCCGCCTGCCAGGCGATCAGGTGGGTGAGCCAGTCGCCCGCGAAGTAAACCCTTCCGCTGGGGCGTTGCAGAAGAGTGAAGGACGAATCAAAGGCGGGCCAGCGCACCCAGCCGCCCTGGATGTGCTCCTGACGTTCCCAGGCGATCGAGACGCTGGACAGCAGGCCCTTGCCGTACCTGTCGCCGTGGATCTTCCTGCCCTGGGTGAGCGCCCTCCTGCGGCGGTCCTCCGGGGTGAGGGCGCCGTACAGCTCCGCGTTCTGCTCGGTGTTGTAGTAGCCGACGAGGACGCCGCGCTCGGAGTGGTAGCCGTGTGACGGGTACCAGATGTGGGTGATGTCCAGGTCCGTCTCGGTCACGCCGCCGTAGATGCGGTCCTCCAGCTCCCACCAGCGCCTGCCGTACTCCAGGCCGATCTTGCCCGACGCCACCGGCACGGGGGTCTTCAGCGCTGCGGTGACGCTCTCACCGAGGTTGTGCGGGATCCTGGCCATCAGGTGGGGCGGGAGGGTGGCCACGCAGTAGTCGGCCTTGATCTGGCCGCCGTCCCAGGTGACCTCGACGCCGTCGGGGAGGTTGGTGATCTTGGTGACCTTGGCGCCGGTGGTGATGCGGTCGCGGCCGACGGCTTCCACCAGTTTGGTGACGATCGCGTCCATGCCGCCGACGGGCTGGAACATGGGGGTGGCCTGGTCGTAGCCGAAGTCGTTGGTGATGGCCCTGCCCGTCGCCGCGGCGAGGACCTCGTGGAGCGAGCCTGGGGACGCGATGGGGGTGCCGGTGTCTAACGCCGGATATTTCGTGAAACCGCGGCGGGTGGAGCCTTCGTAGTCGAGCTTGGGGCCCAGGTCGCCGAAGCGCCGCAGGAACTCCAGGAGGCGCTCCTGGTCGTCCTTGGTCAGCTTCCTGTTCAGCGCGCCGGTGTTCGTGGCCTTGGCGAGGAGTTCCGCGACGTAGCCGTACAGGTCCGCTCGGGCGGTGCGGGCCCGGACCGTCTGCCCGTTCGTGTGCACGTACGCCTGGGCGTTGTTGTTCACGAACGTCTCGATGGGGATGCCCAGCTCGCGGCAGTAGTCCATGGTGACCATCCAGGGCGCGATCCGTCCCGGCCCCGCGTTGAAGTAGACGCCCTCGCCGAACCGGACGTCCTGCGCCGGGCCGTCGGCCTCCACCAGCCGGTCGCCGCCGCGCAGGGTCAGGTTCCGCCCGCCGGCCCGCGTCCCGGCCTCCAGCAGCGTGCAGTCGTACCCGGCCTTGCCCAGCTCGTAGGCGACGGTCAGCCCGGCCACGCCAGCGCCGACGATCACCACCTTGGCGGCCGCCTTCCCGCGCAGCGAGAAGTCACTCGGCTGGGGCGGCGCGAACCGGGTCTCCTGCCGGGACGGCGCCAGGCCGAGCGCGCCCATCGCGGCGTACATCGCGCCCGCGCCACCGACCGCCCCGATACCGACCAGCAGCCCACGCCGGGTCAGCGCCGCGCCCTCCATGCCGCCCACTTCCTCCGCCCACCATCGTCAACACCACTTCCACCCAGCGCCCGAACACCAGCCGCCCGAACACCAGCCGCCCGAACACCAGCCGCCCGAACACCGGCCGCCCGAACACCGGCCGCCCGAACGTCCGCGGCCTTTGCGGGCCGGTCACCCGAACCTCCGTCGCGGCCCGCCGACCGGTCGAACGCCACCCGCCCGAACCGGCCGCCGCGCCCGCTGACCGGCGGGCCGGCGCGACGCGCGCCGGGGCGGCCTCCCGGGGGCCGCTCAGCCGTAGGGGCCGCTGCCGCAGGCGATCTGGCCACCGATGGTGGCGAAGATCCCGAACAGCGCCATGATCTGGGTGAAGTCGTCCGTGGTGAACTCGATGTGCCGCGAGCCCACCGACTTCACACCGGGAACCAGCCCCACGGCCGCGGCGATGGCGGTGGAGTTCCACTCCACCCCGAGCGTGTACGGCGCCGCCACGGTGTACGGCGTGAAGTCGGTCAACCGGCTCAACGCCCTGGCCGTCGCCTCACGGATGCGCTGCTGGGCGACGCTCGGAGGCAGCAGTTCGGCCGAGAACCTGTCGATCCCCTTCTTGACCGCCACCGTCTCCACGTCCCCGAGCAGCTCGCGCGCCTCTTCGCCGACGGCCTCGTCGCCCGTCACCAGCACGACGGGCACGCCGTGGAACCCGGCGCACGCCGCGACCAGCCGGGTCTCGCCGCAGACCTCGCCGTTGAGATAGACGTTGTGGATCTCCTTGCCCATCCACGTGTGGTTGAGCACGCCGTGCTGCACCCCGGCCCGCGCGTGGTAGCCGACGAAGCAGGCGGCCTGGCACGACCTGTCGAGCCCCTGCGCCATCCGCTGCGCCTTGCCGGGCCCGCGGATCAGCGTGGCGCGTGGATCGAGCAGGTCGATGCGCAGGTTCTTGGTGGACCCGTGCGCGTCGTTCACCAGGACGCTCCCGGCCCCCGCGTCGTACGCGCCCGCGATGGCGGCGTTGGCGTCGGCCGTCATCAGCTCGCATCCGCGTTCGTAACCGCGCTTGCCGGCGTGCATCTCCTCCGGGTCGGTCAGCCCGGTCACGCCCTCCATGTCAACCGACAGGTAGACCTTCATCCGCCGCACCCCTCATCACGCCTCACCCGACATTCACCCCATACGCTGCCAATCTTCCACCCAAGCACCGGCTGGGCGAGCCTGGTCTGCTGCCGCCCGCTTCCAGTCGGTACCTGGGAGGCGGCGACGCGAGGGTCAGGAGCCCCATGTCTCCACCCGGCGGATCTCGCGCTCCGTCATGAGCCCGACGTTGGAGGTGAGGAAGGCGGCGGCCTCGTCACGCCACCTCGGCGGGATCTCGTCGATCGCCGGCGGGTAGCAGTGGTCGAGCCAGCTCGTCGACTCCTCGGTGGCGTCGAAGTGGTCGATGGCCTTGGCGAAGAGCGACTGCTCGATGCCGGGGACGCGGGCCAGCCCGTACTCGATCATCTCCTGGCCGCCGAACGGCGGCGGCTGGAGCCACTTGCGGGCCACCGGCCGGTCGGCGGTGATCGGGGTGTCGATCGGCCGGCGCTCCACGGCGGCCTGGATGAGCTCCTTGTACAGGCACTTGCCGCAGGTGCGGCACGGGCCGTCGGTGCCGCGCAGGCACCACCGGACCTGGTCCTTGAGGTCGGAGTTCAGGGCCAGCCGCATGGTGACGGCCTCGCTCACGCCGCCCACGGGCAGCACGATGTGCACGCCCACGGCGGCGAACAGCCGCCCCCACGCCCCGTGCGGAGCCCACATCGGGTTGTCGGGCGTGTAGCGCAGCAGGTAGCGGTCACCGCCGAGCCACCGGGACCCCAGTTCGTAGCCGAACGCCAGGCCGCCGAGGTCCATCCGGTCGGCGAGCAGCAGCGCGCCCGCGGCGACGGCGTGATGCTCCGGGTATCCGGGGCGCGGCTCGGCGAGGGTGAACTCCAGGTCGGACTCGACGACGGTGAGATCGCGGCCGGTCCGCTTCGCGAGCTTGGCGAGGACGTCCGAGCGGTAGTGCGGCCAGCGGTTGGGCACCCGGGCGTGAGGCACCCGCCGGAAGTGGACGAAGGGGGCGTCGGGGTACACGGCCGACGCCGCGACCGAGTCCGCTCCACCGCTGTAGGAGATGGCGAGCGTGCCCCCGGCGCTGCGGGGCTCCGCTCCCACCGGGCCCGCCTCGACGCCCCAACCGTCGTGCAGGGCCGCGGCCACCTCGGCGGACACCGCCCGGTCGAAGGTGACCTTCCTCCTGGTCCAGGGGGCGACGACGGTCCAGGCGGCGACGGCGTACAGGTCGGGGTGCGCGTCGGCGGGGACGCCCGAGATCGTGCACGTGTTGGTGGCCAGCTTGACGGGGTGCTCGTCGGCGGCCTTTCCGGTGATCTCGTCCTCGGGGTCGAGGCGGAAGGTCAGCTCGCCTCCCGACCAGGTCACGCGCACGGCTGATCCTCACTCGCGCGGCCCGCTTTCAGCGAGTCGATCGCCTGCCAGAGGAGCACCTCGTTCTGCAGGACGCCGTCGAGGGCCTTGGCGGTCTCCTGGGCGAGCCGCTGGGTGTCGTCGAGCTTCGCCCTGTCGACGGCGAGCGGCCGGGCGTTTCTCAGCCGCTCGACCTCCGCCTGCAGGGTGGCCATCTCCCGGCGCAGGGTCTGAACCTCCCACAGGGCGTCCCTGATGTCCTGACGGTGGTCAGCGATGGAGATGTAGCGGGCATCGAACCACGTACGCACGGCCTTACGCAGCCGGACGGGGACCAGGACGCGCATCATGAAACGCCACCATAGTGGCAAACCCCCGCCTAACAGGGCGCCGTTCCAGAATGCCACACAAGATCGTTAACTGATCGCCTTTCCCCCCTCCGGACCAACCCCACAAGGCCCGCCCGCCGCCCCCGACCCCGCCGTCCACGAACGACGGCGGGGCGAGGCGTGCGCGGGCGGCCCGTCCCGGGGCGCGGGCGAAGGTGCGGGCGGCTCAGCGGCCGGTGAACTTGGGCTTGGACTTTTCGGCGAAGGCGCGCATGCCGGCCTTGGCGTCGTCGGTGGCGAACAGGCCGGAGAACTGCAGGCGCTCGATCTCCAGGCCGGTGTCGAGGTCCACCTCCAGCCCCTGGTCGACCGCCTGCTTGGCGGCGCGCAGCGCCACCGTGGGGCCGGCGACGAAGGTGGCAGCCCACTCCAAGGCCGCCGTGTACACCTCCGGGTCGGGGACCACCCGGTCGACCAGGCCGATCGCCAGTGCCTCCGCGGCCGGCACGTGGCGGCCGGTGAAGATGAGATCCTTGGCGCGCGACGGCCCGATCAGGCGCGGCAGCCGCTGGGTGCCGCCCGCGCCGGGGATGATGCCGAGCTGGATCTCCGGCTGCCCCAGTTTGGCCGACTCCCCCGCCACCCGGAAGTCCGCGCACAGCGCCAGCTCGCAGCCGCCGCCGAGCGCGTAGCCGGTGATCGCGGCGATGACAGGCTTGCCGATGCGGGCCACAGCGGTGAAGCAGTCCTGGAGTGTCCGGGAGTGGAGGGACATGTCCGCGTAGGACATGTCGGCCATCTCCTTGATGTCGGCGCCCGCCGCGAAGACGCGCGCGCCACCGTAGATGACCACGGCCTGGGTTCCGGGGTCGGCGTCGACCTCGCGGGCCGCCTCGCCGATCTCCCTCTGCACCTGGCCGTTGAGGGCGTTCATCTTGGGACGATCAAGCTGGATCGTGGCGATCTGGTCGGCCACCTCGACGCGTACGAACTCACCCATGCTCAGCACACTACAGAAGCGTGCCGGAGGCCGAGGGGAGGCCCGGGGCGTGAACGGGGTCCGGACGGTCGGTGCTCGCGTAGGCGTGCTGGCGGCGGACCAGGGCCAGGAGGTCGGTCTCCGGGGTCCAGCCGATCAGCGACCGGAGGCGGCGGGTGTCGGCCAGTGAGTCGGCGGGTTCGACCGGCGGGGCGGGGAGCAGGTCGAACGTGACCTCCGCCCCCGTCACCTCGGCCACCGCCACCGCCAGGGCTCGCAGCGAGTGGCCCCGGCCGGTGCCGAGGTTCACGACGCCGGGGACGCCGGTGAGGTCGATCAGGGCGCGGGCGACCTGCCGCACGTCCGTGACGTCGCGGGTGCGGTCGAGGGAGCCGAGGACGGGCAGGGGACGCCCCGCGACGGCCGCCGCCAGCCAGAGGGACAGGGCCATGTCGGGTCGCTGCCCCTCCCCCGCGACGGTGAACGGCCGGACGACGGTGACGGGCCGCCCCCGGCAGAGCCGTTCCAGGGCGGCCTTGCTGCGGGCGTACCCGCCGATCGGGCGGAGCGAGTCGGACTCGCGGCTGGGACGCCCACCGGACGCTCCTCCGTACACGGAGCTGGACGAGGCCACCACGAGCGGGACTCCGGGCCGGACCAGGGCGAGCACCCGCGCCCCTGCCAGCACGTTGTCGCGGTGACGGCGCCCGGCCACGCCGGGGCCGCGGTCGCGCACGCCGGGGCATCCGGCGAGGTGGTAGACGGCGTCGGCGACGGCGAAGGCCGCATCCACGGCACCGCCCTCGTCGAGGAGGTCGGCGGTGAGCACCGTCAGGCCGGGGCGCTCGGGCTGGGGGCGGCGGTCGACGCCGATCACGTGCTCGCCGGCGTCGAGCAGGGCCGAGGTCAGGGCGCGTCCGAGGAACCCGGAGGCCCCGGTCACGATCGACGTCATCCGCACACCATAGGCCGTTAACTACTGAAAAATATCTTCGCAAAGCTCTCGCCAAGGAAGGAAAATGTTGCGACGCTGACTCCGGCACGCCCCCCAGTCGAGGAGACGTACATGCGCAGAGCGTTGGCGATCGCGGTGGTCGCCTTCCTGCCCTTAGTGAACATCACGGCCGCACAGGCCGAGGAGCCAGGCGACAGGCAGCAGGCGTTCGCCGCCGCGGCCAAGGAGTTCCAGGTCCCCGAGAGCGTCCTACTGGGCGTCTCCTACCTGGAGTCCCGCTGGGACGCGCACGCGGGCCAGCCGAGCAACGACGCCGGGTTCGGCCCGATGCACCTGACCGACGCCGCCGCCTTCACCGGCTCGAACCACCATGGCGAGGGCGAGGAGGACCCGCGGGGCGACGAGACCCGTCCGCTGGCCGCTCCCGCCGAGGCGCCCGCGCCCACGGAGATCCCCGCCTCGCTCCGGACCATGGAGAAGGCGTCCCAGCTCACCGGCGAGAGCCACGAGAAGCTCCGCACCGACCCCGCCGCGAACATCAGGGGCGGCGCCGCGCTGCTGGCCGACTACCAGAAGTCGCTGGGCGCGCCCCTGAGCGACAAGCCGGGCGAATGGTACGGCGCCGTCGCCAAGTACTCGGGCGCCGACGAGTCCGAGGCCGCCAAGATCTTCGCGGACGAGGTCTACACCACCATCCAGGACGGTGCCGAGCGGGTCACCGACGACGGCCAGAAGGTCGCGCTGCCCCCGGTTCCGGGCCTGGAGAAGATCGAGAAGTGGTTGGAGAAGCTGGGCCTGCGCCCGCCGCGCCGTGACGGCGTGGAGTGCCCGGCGTCGATCTCCTGTGAGTGGATCCCGGCCGCGTACCAGCAGCTGCCGAACGACGACTACGGCCACTACGACCTGTCGAACCGCCCGGTCAACCAGAAGGTCGACTACATCATCATCCACGACATGGAGGGCTACTTCGGCCCTTCGGTCAAGCTGAACCAGGACCCGAAGTGGCCCGGCAGCTGGCACTACTCGGTGCGCTCCAGCGACGGCCACATCGCCCAGCAGATCAAGACCAAGGACGTCGGCTGGCAGGCGGGCAACTGGTACATCAACGCCAAGTCCATCGGCATCGAGCATGAGGGCTTCCTGGCAGAGGGCAGCACCTGGTACACCGAGGCGATGTACCGCACGTCGGCCAAGCTCGTGCGCTACCTGGCGCTCAGGCACGGCGTACCGCTCGACCGGGCGCACATCCTCGGCCACGACAACGTGCCCGGCACGCTCCCGACCACCGTCAAGACCATGCACGAGGACCCGGGTCCGTTCTGGGACTGGGCGCACTACTTCGAACTGCTCGGCGCGCCGCTGCACCAGTTCGGCGGCCCCAAGTCGGGCAGCGTCATGATCAAACCGGACTTCGCCACCAACAAGCCGTACTTCTACGGCTGCGACCGCAAGAACCCGGAGGCCGCCTGCCCGCCGCTCAGCGCGCAGTCCATCTGGCTCCGCACCGAGCCGCGCGCGGACGCGCCGCTGGTCAAGGACGTCGGCAAGCACCCGACCGGCGACTCGCTCTACAGCGTGTACGACCACAGCGCCAGGGCCAGCACCGGGCAGCGCTTCTCGGTGGCCGACAGGCAGGGCGACTGGACCGCGATCTGGTACCTCGGCCAGAAGGCGTGGTTCCACAACCCGGCCTCCGCGCCGACCGCCGTGCCCTCGATGGGGCTGGTGGTGACGCCCAAGCCGGGGCTGGCGACCGTGCCGGTGTACGGCAGGGCGTACCCGGAGAAGGAGGCCTACCCGGCCGACATCCCGTACCAGGCGGTCACCCCGCTGCAGTACACGTTCTCCGCGGGCGAGAAGTACACCCTCGCCGGCCCGGCGAGCACCGAGTACTACCGGGCCGTCACCTTCGACCTGGAAAGCCACAAGGTGGTCAAGGGCCAGACGAAGTACCTGGAGATCCAGTTCGGGCACCGGGTGATGTTCGTCAAGGCTGACGACGTGCAGGTGTCGTTCTCCGGGTGAACTCCTTGACGGCGCGCCTGGTGCTCTGCAACGCCTCCTGGGAGGAGTCGAACGTGCGCTGGGCGACGCCGACGAACACGCAGTCGACGACGAGGAGCTGGCTGATGCGGCTGGCCAGGGCGCCGGGGCGGAACTCCGTCTCGCGCCCCGCCGAGATCAGCACGTGCTCGGCCAGCTCCGCGATGGACGAGCGGGGGTTGTTGGTGATCGCCACGGTGGTGGCGCCTGCCTCCTTCGCTCGGCCCAGCGGCTCCAGCACGTCGGGTGTCTCGCCCGAGGTGCTGATGCCGACCGCCACGTCGCCGGGCCTCAGCAGCACGGCGCTGGTCAGCGCCAGGTGGGCGTCCTGGAAGGCGTGGCTGGACAGGCCGATGCGCAGCAGCTTCTGCGCGACGTCCTCGGCCACCAGGCCGGAGGCGCCCACTCCGTAGGCGTCGACGCGCCTGGCTCCGACGATGGCCTCGACGACCAGGCCGAGCCGCTCGGAGGTGAGCTGCGCCACCGTGTCGTTGATCGCCTCGGACTCGGCCCTGGCCACCTTCTGGATGACCTCCGACAGCGGATCGTCGGGGGCCAGATCGCCGGGCACCAGCCGGTCGGGCTGCGCCGCGGCGGCGGCCAGCGCGAGGCGGAGCTGCGGGTACCCGGCGAAGCCGAGCAGCCTCGCCGTGCGCACGATCGTCGCCTCGCTGGTGCCGGACGCCGCGGAGAGCTCCGTGATCGTGCTCCGCGCCACCGTCGCGGGATCCTCGAGGATCAGGCGCGCGACGGTCTGCGCCGCCGGTGTCAGGGACGGCAGCACACCCCGGACCGTTGCCACCAGAGTGTCTGCCCGCAGGCCGTTCCCGCTGTGGTCCACAGAGTGATTATGCCGCTGGATGAGCACTGTTCATATGGTCGTGATCAGCGCAACGTCCCGTTCGTCATCCCGACGGGTTCCTCGGGGACGGCGATCAGGCCGAGCTCCGCCCGCGAGGCGGCCAGCGGGTGGTACGGCACCACCCTGACCGTGTACCCGAACGGCCCCGTGCGGTCGAGCGGGACCGTGCCCGCGTAGTGGGCCCGCCCGTCGTCGCCGACCTCCACGGCCGTCAGCCCCAGATAGGACGGGTGCACCAGCTCGTCGTGCGGGCCGACCCGGCCGTAGGCCGCCTCGACCAGCACGTCGCCGGGCTCCAGGTCGCCGAGCGCGACCGTGGCCCGCAGCTCGAGGGACGCACCCACCTCCGGGGTGTCGCCGACGCCGGACGCCTCCACGTGCTCGACCCGCACGCCCGGCCACGCCTTGGTGACCCGCAGCCGCCAGGCGGCGAACGCCCTGGCGGGCGCGTACTGGTCGGCGGAGAGCGCGCGGGCGGAGACGGCGGCGGGCGTGTACAGCCCCACCACGTAGTCGCGGAGCATCCGCCCGGCCAGCACCTTCGGCCCGAGGGACGTCAGCGTGTGCTTGACCATCTCCATCCACCGGCGGGGCAGCCCGTCGGGGCCCCGGTCGTAGAAGCGGTCGGCCACCTCGTGCTCGATCAGGTCGTACAGCCCGGCGGCCTCCAGCTCGTCGCGCCTGTCGGGGTCGACCACCCCGTCGGCGGTGGGGATGGCCCAGCCGTTGGTGCGGTCGTACCACTCGTCCCACCAGCCGTCGCGGATCGACAGGTTCAGCCCGCCGTTCAGCGCCGACTTCATGCCCGAGGTGCCGGACGCCTCCAGCGGGCGCAGTGGGTTGTTCAGCCAGACGTCGCAGCCCTGCGTGAGGAGCTGGCCGAGCGCCATGTCGTAGTCGGGCAGGAAGACGATGCGGTGCCGGACTCCGGCCCCGTCGGCGAACTTGACGATCTGCTGGATCAGCTTCTTACCGCCCTCGTCGGCCGGGTGCGCCTTGCCCGCGATGACGATCTGCACCGGCTTGACGGGGTCGAGCAGCAGGCTCCTCAGCCGCTGCGGGTCGCTGAGCATGAGCGTCAGCCGCTTGTAGGACGGCACCCGCCTGGCGAACCCGATCGTCAGTACCTCGGGGTCGAGCGCGTCGTCGATCCACCCCAGCTCGGCGTCGGACGCGCCGCGGTCGCGCCAGGAGTGGCGCAGCCTGGCCCTGGCCCCGTCGACCAGGCGGCGCCGGAGGGTCCCCCTGATCTCCCAGAGGTCGGTGTCGGAGATCTTCTGCACGCCCTCCCAGCCGCGGGCCCGCTCGAGGAGCGACGGCAGCTCACGCCCGGCCAGCTCCATCAGCTCGCGCCCCACCCAGGTGGGGGCGTGAACGCCGTTGGTGATCGAGCCGATCGGGACCTCGTCGAGGTCGAAGCCCGGCCACAGGTCCTGGAACATCTCGCGGCTGACCTTGCCGTGCAGCTCCGACACGCCGTTGACGCGCTGGGCCAGCCGCATGCCCATGACGGCCATGTTGAACCGGCCGGGATCGGCTTCGGCGCCGAGCGCCAGGATCCGCTCGACCGGGACGGTCGGCCAGGCGTTGTCGCCGCCGAACTGGCGCGCGATCATGTCGACGGGGAACCTGTCGATGCCCGCGGGCACCGGGGTGTGCGTGGTGAAGACGGTGCCCGCGCGGACCGCTTCCAGCGCCTCGTCGAAGGACAGGCGGGTCTCGGTCAGCTCGCGAATGCGTTCCAGGCCGAGGAAGCCGGCGTGGCCCTCGTTGGTGTGGAACACCTCGGGCTCGGCGTGCCCGGTGGTGCGGCAGTAGGCGCGGATCGCCCGCACGCCGCCCACGCCGAGCAGCAGCTCCTGCAGGAGCCGGTGGTCGGTGCCGCCGCCGTAGAGGCGGTCGGTGACGTCGCGGGCGGCGGTGTCGTTGTCGGCCACGTCGGAGTCGAGCAGCAGCAGCGGGACCCGGCCCACCTGCGCCACCCAGAGCTGGGCGTGCAGGACGCGCTCTTCCGGCAGCGCGATGCGGATCTTGACCGGGGTGCCGTCGTCCTCCTTCAGCAGGCTGAGCGGCAGGCCGCCCGCGTCGAGCGACGGGTAGTGCTCCAGCTGCCAGCCCTCAGGCGAGAGCGACTGGGTGAAGTAGCCGTGACGGTAGAGCAGACCGACCGCGAGGATCGGCACGCCCAGGTCGCTGGCCGCCTTCAGGTGGTCTCCGGCCAGGATGCCGAGGCCGCCGGAGTACTGGGGCAGCGCGGCGGCGATGCCGTACTCGGGGGAGAAGTAGGCGACGGCCTGGGGCGCGTCGGGCAGGGTCTGATACCAGCGGGGCGCGGTCATGTACTCGCGCAGGTCGTCGGCGGCGTCGGCGAGGCGGCGCAGGAAGCGGCGCTCGCCTGCCAGCTCGGCGAGCCTGGCGGGGTCGACGGCACCGAGCAGGGCGACGGGATCGTGCCCCACCTGCTCCCAGAGGTCGGGATCGACCTCGGCGAACAGGTCGGTGGTCTCTGGATGCCACGACCAGCGTAGGTTGCTCACGAGCTCGCCGAGGGCGGCCAGCTCCGCGGGCAGGACGGTGCGGACGGTGAACCGGCGGATAGCTCTCACGATTTCGAACCCTATGGGCTAGGAGGGACGAGGGAGACCTTCACCCCCGGCAACGTCCTTCAAACCCCTTCCGGAAAGAAGCATGAAGCGCGACTATTGGGGCAACTTCCACCAATGTCAGGTCTCCCGGGGACACTCGGGGGTCTATCCGCTGCTGCCCGCAATTAACGTGCAAGGATCGTTCTTGCCACGGAAAGCCTCCGGCGGTACCGAGCGTGCCGTCGCAACCTTGAGATGCGATGATCGGAAGAATTCCCATCACGGACATCCACCCCGTCGTCGACTGCGGGCAGTGGCCCGCCAAAGCGGTCGCCGGTGAGACCTTCGAGGTCTCCGCGACCGTCTTCAGGGAGGGCCACGACGCTGTGGCCGCCGGCGTGGTCCTCACCGCGCCCGATGGGCAGCGCGGCCGCCTGAGACCGATGCGCGAGCTGGCTCCTGGCACCGACAGGTGGGGTGTCCAGGTCAGCCTGCCCACCGAGGGCGAGTGGCTGTTCCGCGTCGAGGCGTGGAGCGACCCGATCGCGACGTGGCTGCACGACGCCGAGATCAAGATCCCGCGCGGGCTCGACACCGACCTGATGTGCGAGGAGGGCGCCCGCCTGTTCGAGCGGGCCGCCAGGGCCGTGCGGCAGGCCGACTGCCCGGGGCCGGGGAACGGCCACCCCGCCGCGCACCGCAACGCCGTCCCTGGCAGGGACGGTTCCACCATGACCAACGGCGACAGCCCCTGCGGTCACCGGGCGGCGCTGCTCGCCATCTCCTCGACGCTGCGCGACGAGGACCTGGACCCCAGGGCGCGGCTGTCGATCGCCCAGCTGCCCGAGACGGCGATGCTGCTGGAGGCGCATCCGCTGCGCGACCTGGTGACCAGGGCGAGACAGCAGCGCATCAGGGTCGACAGGCGCAGGGCGCTGTACGGCTCGTGGTACGAGTTCTTCCCCAGGTCGGAGGGGGCGATCGTCAGCGAGGCCGGCGTCTCCAAGTCCGGCACCTTCCAGAGCGCGGGCAAGCGACTGCCCGCGATCGCCAAGATGGGCTTCGACGTCGTCTACCTGCCGCCGATCCACCCGATCGGGCTGTCCTTCCGCAAGGGACGCAACAACACGCTCAGCCCGGAGCCCGACGACCCGGGCTCGCCCTGGGCGATCGGCTCCGAGGACGGCGGGCACGACGCGATCCACCCCGACCTGGGCACGATCGAGGACTTCGACGAGTTCGTGGGCCGCACCCGCGAGCTGGGCATGGAGGTCGCGCTCGACTTCGCCCTGCAGTGCTCCCCTGACCACCCGTGGGTCAAGGAGCACCCGGAGTGGTTCACGATCAGGGCCGACGGGTCGATCGCGTACGCCGAGAACCCGCCGAAGAAGTACCAGGACATCTACCCGATCAACTTCGACAAGGACCCTGAGGGCATCTACCAAGAGGTCAAGCGGGTGCTGCGGCACTGGATGGACCACGGGGTGCGGATCTTCCGGGTCGACAATCCGCACACCAAGCCGGTCGCGTTCTGGGAGCGGCTGCTGGCCGACCTGCAGGCGACCGACCCCGACGTGATCTTCCTGGCCGAGGCGTTCACCCGTCCGGCCATGATGCAGACGCTGGCCAAGGCGGGCTTCCACCAGTCGTACACGTACTACACGTGGAAGAACTCCAAGGAGGACGTCGAGTCGTACCTCTCCGAGCTGGCGCACACGACCTCGTACTTCCTGCGGCCCAACCTGTTCGTCAACACGCCGGACATCCTGCACGAGTATCTGCAGCAGGGCGGGGTTCCCGCGTTCAGGATCCGCGCGGTGCTGGCGGCTCTCGCCTCGCCGACATGGGGGGTGTATTCAGGCTACGAACTAGCGGAAAACATCCCAGTACGTCCTGGAAGCGAGGAATACCTAGATAGCGAGAAATATGAGTACAGACCTCGCGATTGGGCGGCCTCGGAGCGGGAGGGGCGCAGTCTGGCCCCCTTCATCACCCACCTGAATTTGTTCCGAAGAGCCCATCCAGCGTTGCAGGAATTGCGTAATCTACGGTTCCACCGAATCGACCATCCGGATATGGTCTGCTTCTCCAAGCGGCTCCCGGGCGCCTATGACACGGCCACACGAAGGCACGGCATGGGCGACGTCGTTCTGGCGGTCGTCAATCTCGACCCGCATAACACCCACGAGGCGACGGTCGACCTCGACCTGCCCGCTCTCGGCCTCGACTGGAACGCCGAGTTCGTCGTGGACGACGAACTGAGCGGCGAGTCGTACCGATGGCGGCAGCGCAACTACGTCCGCCTCGACCCCCACATCCAGCCTGCCCACATCCTCACCGTAAGAGCCGCGCCACGATAGACCAGAATTCAGCGGGGAGTCTTCAACGTGTGTGAAAGCGCCTCCCTCATGAGCCACCCAAGGGAGGGCTCATGAGCTCCACACCCATTCCCAACCCGTTCGACGAGGAGAAGCCTCGCGATCCGTACTGGTACAAACGCGCCGTCTTCTACGAGGTCCTGATCAGGGGCTTCTCCGACTCTAACGGCGACGGCACCGGCGACATCCGAGGCCTGATCAGCAAGCTCGACTACCTCCAGTGGCTCGGCGTCGACTGCCTCTGGCTGCTTCCGCTGTACGAGTCGCCGCTGCGTGACGGCGGATACGACATCGCCGACTTCATGCAGATCCTGCCCGAGTTCGGCGACCTGGGCGACTTCGTGAAGCTCGTCGACGAGGCTCACAAGCGCGGCATGCGGGTCGTCGCCGACCTCGTCATGAACCACACCAGCGACACGCACCCGTGGTTCCAGGCCTCCCGGCACGATCCGGAGGGGCCGTTCGGCGACTTCTACGTCTGGGCCGACAGCGACGAGGGCTACCCCGACGCCCGGGTCATCTTCATCGACACCGAGACGTCCAACTGGACCTACGACCCGGTGCGCGGCCAGCACTACTGGCACCGCTTCTTCCACCACCAGCCGGACCTCAACTACGAGAACCCGGCCGTCCAGGACGCCATGCTGGAAGTGCTGCGCTTCTGGCTCGACCTGGGCATCGACGGATTCCGGCTGGACGCGGTGCCGTACCTGTTCGAGGAGGAGGGCACCAACTGCGAGAACCTGCCGCGCACGCACGAGTACCTGAAGCGGATCAGGGCCGAGGTCGACCGGATCTACCCTGACAGGGTGCTGCTGGCCGAGGCCAACCAGTGGCCCTCGGACGTCGTGGAGTACTTCGGCGACCCGGTGGGCGGCGGCGACGAGTGCCACATGGCGTTCCACTTCCCGCTCATGCCGCGCATCTTCATGGCCGTACGCAGGGAGTCGCGCTACCCCATCTCCGAGATCCTGGCGCAGACCCCCAAGATTCCGGAGCACTGCCAGTGGGGCATCTTCCTCCGTAACCACGACGAGCTGACGCTCGAGATGGTCACGGACGAGGAACGCGACTACATGTACACCGAGTACGCCAAGGACCCCCGCATGCGAGCCAACGTCGGCATCCGGCGGCGGCTGGCCCCCCTGCTGGAGAACGACCGCAACCAGATCGAGCTGTTCACCGCGCTGCTCCTGTCGCTGCCCGGCTCCCCGGTGCTCTACTACGGCGACGAGATCGGCATGGGCGACAACATCTGGCTCGGCGACCGCGACGGAGTCCGCACCCCCATGCAGTGGGACCCCGACCGCAACGCGGGCTTCTCCGACTGCGACCCTGGGCGGCTCTACCTGCCGGTCATCATGGACCCGATCTACGGCTACCAGGGCCTCAACGTCGAGGCGCAGCAGAAGAACGCCGGATCGCTGCTCCACTGGACCAAGCGCATGATCGAGATCCGCAAGCGCCACCCCGTGTTCGGGACGGGCGAGTTCGCCGAGCTGAACTCGTCGAACCCGAGCGTGCTCGGGTTCGTCCGCGAGCTGGGAGACGACCGGGTGCTCTGCGTCAACAACCTGTCCCGCTTCCCGCAGCCGGTGGAGCTGGACCTGCGGAGATTCGTCGGCGTCTCCCCTGTCGAGACGATGGGTGGGGTTCCATTCCCGGCAATTGGCGAACTTCCGTATCTTTTGACGCTTCCCGGGCATGGTTTCTACTGGTTCACTCTCCCACCCGCCTTCACCCAGGAGGAGTAGGACGTGTTTCACGAGCTCCTTGCCGCATGGATCAACCGTCAACGATGGTTCGGCGGCAAGGGGCGCCCGATCGACAACGTGTCGATCGAGTCCGACGTGGAACTGTCGCCGGACCTCAGACATCTCGTCCTCATCGTGTCGCAGGAAGGCTCCGGCGACCGCTACCAACTGCTGCTCGGCCAGCGCGACGAACTGCCCGACCGGCTCGCCCACGCCCTCATCGGCCGCGACCGCGACAAGTACGTCTACGACGCCGTCCACGACGCCGACCTCACCGGCTGGCTGCTCGACGGCATGGCCCACGGCGACACCCGCAACGGGCTGCGGCTGCGCCACGCCCCCGACGTCGTCATCGACACCACGCTGCGCAGCCTCGTGCTGGGCGCCGAGCAGTCGAACACCTCCCTCGTCTACGGCGAGGCCTACATCTGCAAGCTGTTCCGCCGCCTCATCCCCGGCGTCAACCCCGAGCTGGAGATCATCACCGCCCTGGCCGAACGGGACGCCCCGCACATCGCGCGGCCGTACGGCTGGATCGAGAAGGACCTGGACGGCACCCCCACCACGCTCGCGATCATGCAGGAGTACCTCGCGACCGCCAACGACGGCTGGGACCTGGCGCTGGCGAGCGTCCGCGACCTGTACTGCTCGATGCCACCCGTCACGGCCGCCGAAGCGGGCGGCGACTTCGAGGGCGAGTCCGTGCGGCTCGGCCTCGCCACCGCCCGCGTCCACAGCGAGCTGGCCGCCGCCTTCCCCACGGACGTCCTGGAGGCGCACGACATCAAACGGATGTCCGAGGAGTTCAGGCGCAAGCTCCACCAGGCCGTCACCGAGGTGCCCGAGCTACGCCGGCACGTCCCCGCACTGGAGGCCGCGTACTACCGCGTCCAGAAGCTGACCACCCAGGTCCCCTTGCAGCGGGTGCACGGCGACTACCACCTGGGGCAGGTCATGCGCACGCCCACCGACTGGATCGTGCTCGACTTCGAGGGCGAGCCCGGCCAGCCGCTGGCCGAGCGCAGGGCACTGTCGTCGCCGCTGCGCGACGTGGCAGGGATGCTGCGCTCGTTCGACTACGCGGCCAGGCACCTGCTCGCCGACCGTCCCGACGCCGAAAGGCTGGCGCTGCTGGCGGATGAGTGGGCCGACCGGAACCGGGCGGCGTTCCTCAAGGGGTACCGCGAGGGAGGCGGCGTGATCAACACCGGCGACGCGGCTCTGTTGCGCGCGTTCGAGCTGTCGAAAGCGGTGTACGAGGTGGTCTACGAGGCTCGCAACCGGCCGTCGTGGATCTCGATCCCGATGGCGGCGTTCCGCGAACGAGACACCTGACCACCCCCACTCCAGCCCGGAGTAACCCTCTCCCGACCCCGCACCCCAGCCCCCGCCCCTCACCCGCTCAGCCCAGAACGCAGGCCCTTACCCCTCGCGGCCCGGGGCGGGTCACAGCTCCTCGATCAGCCCCGACAGGCCCTCCGCGCCGTGGCCGCGCGCCACCCGGTCGTCGATGATCTTCTTCATCGGCAGGAGCAGGTCGAGGCTGGCCCCCTGCTCGGCGAAGGCGTGCACCAGGTTGGCCATGCCGACCCTGTTGACCTCCAGGTTGGACACCTCGGTGGCGTGCTCCCCAGCCTCGATCGCCGCAGCCCAGGCAGGCTGCAACCCGGCCATCGCGCTCAGCCACGGCACCAGCAGGGACGCGGTGAAGTCGGCCAGCGGCCGCTTCTCCGAGCGGAGCAGGGCCATCGCGCTCAGCGTCCCGGCGATCTGGCCGTACATGCCGGTGAGCAGGGCCAGGTCGTACAACGGGGCGAGCCCGGCGTCCGTGCCCAGGTAGTGCGGCCTGGCCAGCGGGCGCAGCGTCTCCTCGTACCGGTCGAAGGCGGTCTGGGAGCCGCTGTAGAGGATCAGCGCGCCCGGCCCGCCGATCATCTGGGGGACGGCCATGATCCCGCCGTCCACATAGTCGCCGCCACGCTCGGCCACCCACCGAGCGGTCTCGCGGGCCTCGGCGGGGCGTCCGTTGGTGAGGTTCAGCACGACCCGGCCGGTCAGCGGGACGGGGTCGAGGATCTCGTGGACGGCCGCATAGTCCAGCACGCAGACGATCACCAGCGGGCTCGCCTCCACGGCCTCGGCGGCGGTCGCCGCCCTGGTGGCGCCGTTGGCGACGAGATCGTCGGCCTTGGCGGCCGAGCGGTTCCACACGGTGACGCGGTGGCCGGCGGCCAGCAGGGTCTCGGCCAGAGCGCGCCCCATGAGCCCAAGCCCGATGATCGACACAGATTCCGACATTTCGCAATTTCCTTCTGCTCGGTGGTTGATGTCCTTCATCCGGCGGGCCGGAGTTGCGGGGATGCCCTTGGCCTTCCGACACGTGCCCACCCGCCGTCATCCGGCGAGCCGACGTCGCGCGGACCCATCGACCTCCCAACTCCCGCCCGCCTGCCTTCACCTTGGCGGGGCGGGGTTATGGTCTGATGCGGAAAGGGTTATGGGGGGTAGATGCGATTCGGGGTGCTGGGCCCTCTCGTGGCTTGGACGGCCGGCGGCGAGCCCGTCCAGGTGCCCGAGATCAAGGTCCGCGCGCTCCTCGCCGACCTGCTGGCGCACCGTGGCGCGCCCGTCTCCGCCGACCGGCTGATCGACGACCTGTGGGGCGACCGCCCGCCCGCCGACGCGCTGGCCGCGCTCCGGGTCAAGGTCTCGCAGCTGCGCCGCGTGCTCGGCGACCGTGACGCGATCGTCCACCGCGCCCCCGGCTACCTGCTGCGCGCCGCCGACGACGACGACGTGGACGCCGGCCTGTTCCAGTCCCTCCTGTCCCGCGCCCAGCGGGCCGACGACCTCCAGGCCCGGCGAGCCCTGCTCACCGAGGCGCTGGGCCTGTGGCGCGGCTCCGCCTACGCGGAGTTCGCCGACCACGACTTCGCCAGGCCCGTGGCCGCACGGCTGGAGGAACAGCGGCTGGTGGCGCTGGAGGAACTCGCCGAAACCCGGCTCGCGCTGGGCGAGCACGGGCTGATGGCGGCCGAGCTGACGGACCTGGTGGCCGCGCATCCCCTGCGGGAGCGGCTGCGTGCCGTCCACATCCGGGCCCTGTACCGGGCGGGCAGGCAGAGCGAGGCCCTGGCCGGCTACGCGGACCTGCGCGAACGCCTGTCGTCCGAGCTGGGCCTGGACCCCGCGCCCGCGCTGACGGCCCTGCACCAGGCGATCCTCGAACAGGACCCCGCCCTCGACGCCCCCGCCCAGCGCCGCACCAACCTGCCCGCGCCGCTCACTCCCCTGATCGGCAGGCGGGAGGCGGTCGCCGAGGTCCGCTCGCTGCTGCGCGAGCACCGGCTCGTCACCCTCACGGGGCCGGGCGGCGTGGGCAAGACCCGTCTGGCGCTGGAGAGCGCCGCCGACCCCGACCGCCCCTTCCCCGGCGGCACCTGGCTGATCGAGCTCGCCTCGACCCCGCCACAAGAGGAGCGACGTCACCCCACCGCGCCCCCCGGCGAGCCACGGCACCCGGCCCTCTCCGCGCGGGCGGCCGACACCGGAGCCGACACCGGAGCCGACACCGTGGCCGACACCGTGGCGGAGGTGGTGGCCGAGGTGCTGGGGGTGCGCGACGACGTACCGGGGGACGAGGTTCCGGGGGACAGGGTGGCGCGGCTGGCTGCGGTGTTGCGCGCCGGTGAGACGCTGCTCGTCCTCGACAACTGCGAGCACGTGGTGGAGCAGGTCGCCGAGTTGGCCGGACGGCTGCTGCGGGCGGCCCCCGGGCTGCGGATCCTGGCCACCGGCCAGGAGCCGCTGCGGGTGGCGGGCGAGGCCCTGTGGAGCGTGCCGCCGCTCGGACGCGAGGCGGCGGTCGAGCTGTTCACCGCACGCGCGGGCGTCCCGCCGGACGACGCCGTCGAGGAGATCTGCGCGCGGCTCGACGGCATCCCGCTGGCCCTGGAGCTGGCCGCCACCCGGACCCGCCTGCTCACCCCGCGCCAGCTCGCCGACCGCCTCGACGACCGCTTCCGCCTGCTCTCCACCGGCCTGCGCGGCGTCCCGGCGAGGCAGCAGACGCTCCGCGCGATGATCGACTGGAGCTGGGAGCTGCTGACCGGGGCCGAGCAGGTCGTGCTGCGGCGGCTGGCCGTGCACGCCGACGGGTGCGCGCTGGAGGCCGCCGAGTCCGTCTGCGCGGAGCCGGGGCTGGACGTGCTGGACCTGCTGGGGCGCCTGGTCGACCGCTCGCTGGTGGTGCGGGCGGCGGGCGGCAGGTACCGGCTGCTGGAGTCGGTCGCCGCGTACTGCCTGGAGCGCCTCGCGGAGGCGGGCGAGCTGGCCGCCGTCCGGATGCGGCACGTCCGCTACTACGCCGACCTCGCCGAGCGCGCGGAAGCACATCTGCGCGGGCCGGGCCAGCGCGTCTGGCTCGCCCTGCTCGACGCGGAGAGCGCCAACCTCCGCACCGCCACCGAAACGGCGGTACGCCTGAGCACGACGACCGAGGCGGGCGGCGAGACAGGTGCGCGGGACGCGGCAGGGAGCGGCGCGGCGGACGAGGCGGTGCGGCTGGTCAACGCGCTGGGCTGGTACTGGGTGTTGCGCGGGCGGCTGGGTGAGGGGCAACGGGCGCTGGAGGCGGTGCTGTCGGTGTCCGGCGACGTGCGGGCCCAGGTCTGGCTGGCCGGGTTGCGGATGCTGGCCGGGCAGGGGCGGGCGCCCGACGTGCGGCTGTTCGAGGCGATCGGCGATCCGGCCGCCAGGGCCAGGGCGCAGTGGTTCCTGGGCTTCGCCCTGTTCGGCTACGACGACCTGGCCTCCTGCGACGAGCTCGTCAACGGCGCCCTGGACGCGTTCACGACCCTGGGCGACCGCTGGGGCACGGCCGCCGCGCTGAGCGTCCGCGCCAGGCTGGCGATGCTGCGCGGCGACCTCAAGGCGCTCCAGCGGGACGGCGAGCAGGGATTGGCGCTGTTCCGCGAGGCCGGCGACCGCTGGGGGGAGATGCGGGCGGCGGAGAACCTCGGCACGCTGGCAGAGATCACCGGCGACTACGAGCGGGCGGCCGAGCTGCGCCGTGCCGGGCTGCGGATGGCCGAGGAGCTGGAGCTGTGGAGCTCCGTCCCGGACGCGCTGTCGAGGCTGGGCAGGATCGCGCTGCTGACCGGCGACCACGCCGGGGCGGAGGACTTCCACGAGCGGGCCAGGCGGCTGGCGGTGTCGCAGTCGAACCGTCCCGCCGAGGAGTTCGCGGAGCTCGGCCTGGCGCTCGGCGCCAGGCGGCAGGGCAGGCTGGACG
>NZ_JBEXUP010000116.1:0-27437 GCF_040614375.1 Nonomuraea sp. NPDC005983 | reverse complement strand
GCCACCGCCAGCCCCCACCCGGCGAACCGGGCATGCCCCGGAGCCAGGACCGACACCGGCCGCAGCGCCGCCAGGGCGGCCTCCCGGTGGCGTGCCGAGCCGGTCAGCGCGCCGAAGGTGAGCAGCGCCCCGGCGGCGGCGTACTGGCCGGAGGGCGTGGCGTTGTCGGTGGGGTCGCGGGGCCGCTGGAAGAGCCGCTCGGAGTCGTCGGCCGTGTCGTAGAAGCCGCCGGCCCCGTCGGCGAACCGGTCGAGCACCGCGTCGAGCAGCGTCGCCGCGAGGTGGAACCAGCGGGTCTCGCCGGTCACGCCGTACAGCGCGAGCAGCCCCTCGGCGACGTCCGCGTAGTCCTCCAGGACGCCCGCGTTGGCGCCGGCCCGCCCGTCGCGCGAGGTGCGCAGCAGCCTGCCCTCGGCCAGGTGGACGTCCGCCAGCAGGGACGCGGCGACACCCGCCGCCTCCACCAGGTCCGGACGCTCGAAGACGGCGCCCGTCTCGGCCAGCGCGGCGATGGCCAGCCCGTTCCACGCGGCCACCACCTTGTCGTCGCGTCCGGGCCGGACCCGCCGCTCGCGGGCGGCCAGCAGCGCGGCCCGCACCCGCCCGTACCGCTCGTCGTCCTCGGGGTCGGAGCCCTCGGGGTCGGACAGGAGCTGGAGCACCGACGTGCCGTGCTCGAACGTGCCGGTCACCTCGAAGAGCTCCGCCGCCCACGCGCCGTCGTCGTCGCCGAGGACCTCGCGCAGCTCGTCGGGGGTCCAGACGTAGAACCTGCCCTCCTCGCCCTCGCTGTCGGCGTCGAGCGCCGAGGCGAACCCGCCCTCGGGAGTGCGCAGCTCGCGCAGCAGCCACTCGGCGCTCTCCAGCGCCACCCGGCGCGCCAGCGGCTGCCCGCTCGCCTTCCACCAGTGCGTGTACACCCGCAGCAGCAGCGCGTTGTCGTAGAGCATCTTCTCGAAGTGCGGGACCACCCACCCGGCGTCGACGCTGTACCGCGCGAACCCGCCGCCGAGCTGGTCGTACATGCCGCCGCGCGCCATCGCCTCAAGAGTGCGGCCGCTCATCTCCGTCTCCCCGGAGCGCAGCAGGAACTCCAGCACCATGGACGGCGGGAACTTGGGCGCTCCGCCGAACCCGCCGCGCTCGGCGTCGAACGACGAGCGCAGGTTCCCCAGGGCCACCTCCAGCGTCTCGGCCGTCGGCTGCGGCCCGGCGGGCAGCGCGGAGCCCTGGTTGAGCGCCTCGACCACCTTCGACCCCTGCTCCACGACGGACTCCCGGTCGCCGCGCCAGGCGTTGTGCACGCCGACGAGCAGCCGCTGGAAGTGCGGGCGCGGGAAGTAGGTGCCGCAGAAGAACGGGTGCCCTTCGGGCGTCGCGAACACCGTCATCGGCCACCCGCCCTGCTGCGTCATGGCCTGGGTGGCGTTCATGTAGACGGCGTCGACGTCGGGCCGCTCCTCGCGGTCGACCTTCACGTTGACGAAGTGCGCGTTCATCAAGCGTGCGGTCTCGGCGTCCTCGAAACTCTCGTGCGCCATCACATGGCACCAGTGGCAGGCCGAGTAGCCCACGCTGATCAGCAACGGCACGTCGCGTCGGCGCGCCTCTTGCATCGCCGCCTCTCCCCAAGGCCACCATTCAACCGGGTTGTCGGCGTGTTGAAGGAGGTAGGGAGAGGTCTCACTACCGAGCCTGTTCATACGGCCAGGCTCTCACACCGTCAGAACAGGACCGATGCCGGTAAGGATCACTCGCTGGTTCTCCCTGTCGATCCGGGCACTCCGCGATCCTGGCGGCGGCGGAGAATCTCGTCCATGCTCGTGGTCGACAGGGTTTCGGCCTCGGCCGCGGCACGCATCCGGTCACGCTCAGGGTCGGTGTCGAGCATTGCGCGACCCCACCAGGCGGTCAGCACGCTGTCAAGCTCAGGGCCCTGCTGAGCTTCCAGGAGTTCGGCGAAGAACTGAGCACGGCGGCTCCCACGCAGCGCGCTGGAGATGCCGCCGATGGTTCTCGGCACTCTCGGATGGTCCGCCATGCCACCGCGAACGGGCTGAGCGCTCATGACACCGTCTTTCGTCGCTTCAGGGTACGCCGCCGGCTCCGTTGCTCGCATGAGTCCCGCGACACGAGTGGCAGGCCGGGCAGCCCACGCTGATCAGCGATGGCACGTCGCGCCTCGGCGAAGAGGACCTCCCCCCGCTCACACTGGACGGGCTGTCGTAGGTTGTTCGCCGTGGCACTGGTCGTGTACCGGCGGGGCGGGATCGAGGTGGCCGTCGGCGCCGACGGCCGCGCGCGGGTGGCCGTGGAGCCGCCCGGCGAGGGCGGGTGGACGGCCGAGCTGGATCCGGTGGCCTGGCCGCGGGTGGTCGCGGCGCTGGCGGCGGAGGGCGTGCTCGAGGGCACGGTCGGGGGCGAGCCGTCGGAGCCGGTGGTCGTGGATGTTCCCGTGCCGCTGCTCGACCTGCTCGCCCAGGCCGTCGCGACGGGGGTGGGGCCGTACGTGGCGCACCGCCGGGTCCGGACGGAGGACGGCGTTCGGGGCGAGCCGGGCGCCGCCGCGTTCGGGGAGGTCCGCGGCGTCCCGGCGGTCGCGGTGGGTGGCCGGGACCGGTCGTTCGCCCTGTACGAGGTGCCGGGGGGCACGGCGCTCGGCGTGTCCACGGCGGCGGGGACGGCGATCAGGGCCCTCGCACTCGGCCAGGACTCCGTCGCGGTGGCCGGCGACGACCACCTGGTCAGGGTCTGGGATCTCGGGTCAGGGCGGCAGCTTCCCGTCCGGGCGGGGCACGGGGGGCGGCCGGTGCGCTCGCTGGCCTGCCACGGCGCGCTGGTCCTGTCCGCCGGCGACGGCGTGCGCGCCTGGGACGGCAGGTCCGGGGCGGCGCTCGGGACGCTGGACCACGACTCGAGCGCCGTCTGCCTCGTGGAGGCGGCCGGTCGGCGGCTGATCGCCATGGGGACGGAGAGCGGGCTGGTACGGCTGCTGGACGCCGCTTCCGGGCGGCCCGTGCACGTGCTCGGCTGCGGGCCCGGCTGGGTGAACGCGGTGGCGGGCGGGAACGGGCTGGTCGCCGCGGGCGGCGCGGGAGGGGTGATCCGGGTCTGGGACGCCGCGACCGGGCGCGAGCTGCACGAGCTGACCGGTCACGCCGAGAGCGTGGTCGGGCTGGCCTTCGCCGGTGCGGAGCTGGCCTCGTGCGCGCTGGACGGGACCGTGCGGATCTGGGCCGCCGGTGAGCAGGTGCGCGCGTGGGCGATCGGCGACGAGTGGCCCACCGGGCTGGCGTCCGGGGTCCTGGCGGGGCGGCCGGTGCTGGTCACGGGCGGGGAGCAGGTCCAGGTGTGGGACCCGGCGGGGGAACTGCTGCGCGCGCTTCCGCTGCACGCCACGTCGGTGGCCGTGTCGGCGGGGGAGGCGTCCGGCGGGCTCGTGGCCGTGGGCTCCGCCGAGGGGACCGTCACCGTCCTCGACGGCGACGCCCTCGTGCGCGAGCGGGCGTCCGAGCCGCGCGTCCGGTACGAGCGGGAGTCCGGCGACGGCGCGGTCACCGCGCTGGCTTTCGGCGCCGACGGGCTGGTCAGCGGCACCGGCGACGGCGCCGTCCGGGTGCACGAGCCCGGCTCCGGCGAGGTGGCGGTGGTGCCGACGCCGCATCTCGGGCAGGTGCTCGCGCTGGCCTTCCACGACGGCCTGCTGGTGTCGGGCGGCATGGACCGGGCCGTGCGGGTCTGGGACGCGGCGACGGGCCTCCCGCTGCGCAGGCTGCTCGGGCCTCGGGAGGGCGTGACGGCGGTGGCGGTCGCCGAGGTGGACGGCCGGGTCGTGGTCGCCGCCACCGGCTACGACGGGGACGTCCGCACCTGGGACGCGGCCACGGGCAGGCCGCTGCTGGCGATCCACGACGTGCACCGGGGGCCGGGGTACGCGCTCGCCTTCGGCGCTGCCGGCGGCCGGGCGGTGATCGCCTCTGGCGGCAACGACGGCCGGGTGCCCGTGCTCGACGCGCGTACCGGCCAGGAGATCGTCTCCCTGGCGCCCAACCCCGGCACCGTGCTGTCGCTCCGGCTCAGCGGCGGCACGCTGCTGGTGGGCTGCGACGACGGAAGCGTGCGGCGGTGGAGCGTGCCGGGCGGCGAGCTGCTCGGGGAGATGCGGGCGCCGGTGCTTCCCCTGGCGCTGACGGACGGGTACGCCGCCGGCCCCGACGGGCTAGCCGCGATCGGCCTGTGACGACGGCGGCACCAGCGGGACGTCGTTGACCCGTTCGGCCCCGATCGCGATGAACGCGTTCTCCAGAGCCTCGTGCTGCCGCCGCCAGGCCAGCTCGACGCGCTGCCGGTCGAGGAGCGACGTGCCGCCCGGGTCGAACACGGGGGCCGACCGCGTGATGACCACGCCCTCGTTGCCGGGCTCGATCCTGTGCGTCACCTCGGCCGACGTCCCCGCGTCTGTGCCGACCCTGACGGTGAACTCCACGGAGTCGCCGACCGTCCGCACCTCGCCGAGGCGGGCCTGGACCCCCGTCAGCGGGTCGTCGAAGGCGACGACCCGCTCCAGCCACCCCCGCAGGCGGTCGGACGCGCGGAGAACCAGCGGCTCCTCGGGCGCCGCTCGCAGGATCGCCTCGGCGCGCTCCCCCCACCGCGCGGCCGCGACCTCCAGCGGCGTGGAGTCAGGGCGCAGCGCGATCCGGACCGTCGCGGGCGCGTCGGCGGCGCCGGGCAGCCGCGCCCCCAGCGTTCCCGGCCGGGTGGTCCGCTGCGCCAGGTCGCCCAGGAAGCGCACCTCCTCGGCGGTCACCACATGGTCGGCGGGACGTCCGAGCAGCTCGTTGACCTGGCCGCGGAGCCAGGCCGCGTCGGGCAGCCGGGTCTCGGCCGTGGCGCCGAGCTGCCAGGCGAGCACGTGCAGCCGCATCAGCTCCTTGGCGGAGAAGGGGTGTTCCGGGCCGGTGTCGAGCACCTCACGCCCGGTGGCGACCAGCGTTTCGACGTAGTCCAGGTGGCGCGGCGTCATGCCCTGGAACGGGAGGCGCCCTGCGGGGCTGGTGCCGAAGAACACCGTCGTGGCGCGGTCCAGGAGCTGGACGTGGTCCAGGAACGAGCGCCCGCCCTGCGGGAGGTTGTCCGCCTGGAGCAGCATTCGCACGTACTTGGGCAGCCCGTGATGGTTGACGTCCGGTGCCCCGGGCCATACGGCGGTCTCCACCGGAGCGGGACGTTCCAACCGGTGCAGCGGCACCTCGGGCATGGACGGAGCCGTCCGCACGAGGTGCCCGCTGAGAGTGTCCAGGTGGCGGTCGCGGAGCCCCGCGGTGACGGGCAGAGGGCGTCCGGCCTCGTCGACGGTCGCGCGCAGCTTGAGGTGCGGCCACGACCACTCCTGGCGGACCGGCCCCATCACGCTCAGCTTGCCGTCGACCCCGTCGGAGACCGGCTTCCTGACACTCCCCGGAACCGCGGTGTAGTCGGGTTCCAGCCCGAGGAGGAAGCCGATCCGGTGCGCGTGCTCGATGAGCGGCACCTTGGCGGCGAAGACCATGCGGCCCAGATGCTGCGCCCGGTCGATGGGGTGCAGGCCGATCCGCTTCTCGGGCGACACGCCGGGCGCCGCCCGCTCGAACTCCACGCGCACGTGCAGCTGCGAGCCGTCCACGCTCAGCCGGTGCTGATGGTTGTAGTACAGGTCGACGGCGGCCCGGATGTCGGCCTGGAGCTGGAGCGCGTCGGCCTCCGACAGGCCGCGCGCCGGCTCGTAGGGGACGCGCACGGTGAACTCGGTGACGGGCCGCAGGCTCCCGTCGGGGCCTCGGGCCCACATCCGGTGCGCCTCGATCGGCACGACGTCGGGGTAGGCGCCGCGCACCTCGATCGGGGTGGCCGTCAGACGGGCGTCGGCCCAGCCGCCGGCGTCCACGGCGTCGCGCGGGTCGATCGAGTACGCGTACCGCTGGCCCTCGCGCAGCGTCTCCCGCATCCCGGAGCCGGGTACGAGGTGCCCGGCGACCTCGGACGGCGACCTCTCCGACACCTGTGGCCGGTCGGCCAGCTCGGCCAGGTCGGCGCCGGTCAGCGGGTGCCGCTCAGCCTGCAGGGCGCGCAGCTCGGCCGTCAGGGCGCGCAGGTCCACCGTGCCGTCGGCCAGGACGCGCGACTGCTCGGCCGCGTCGGAGAGCACCTCGGCGGCCCGCCGGGTGGTGGCAGGGTCCGGGCTCTCCCGCAGGAATTCGGCGGCGGCCCTGTGCAGGGTCGCCGCCCCCGTCTCGCCGGGCAGCGGCGTGCCGCCCGTCTCGGTGAACCACTCCGACAGCCTGGCCAGGCCGTCGAAGTCGCGCGGGCGCAGGTCGGCTCCGAGCTGTTGCCGGAACCAGGAGGCGTCCGGCAGGCGGGTGTGCGGGTCCGCACCGAGCAGCCCGGCGAGGCCGTGCAGGCGGAGCAGGTCCGGGTGCGCGAGCGCCTCAGGCTCGGTGGCGTAGAGGGAGCGGGCCGCGCCGGCGAGCGCGTCGGCGTAGTGGAGGTGCGCCTCCGTCACCGGCCGTCGGCCGAACAGGTCGTGCACGCGCTCCAGCCGCCTGGCGTGCTCCAGCGGGTCGCGGTCTCCGGCGGGGAAGCGCTCGCCCAGGCGTCGCAGGTGCGGCGGCAGCGCGATGTCGCTTGGCGGCGCGTACACGTCGAACGCCTCGCGCGGCCCCTGGGCGCCCCGGGAGACCCGAAGCGGCTCGCCACCGAGCAGGACGTGCTCCATCCGGGCCAGGTGCCGGTCACGCAGGCCCGCGGTCGGGCTGACCCAGTGGCCCGCGCGGTCGAGCACCATGCCGCCCGTGTGCCACCTCTCGCCGGCCGCGGCGCCCATGAACGAGAGATCTCCGAACACGTCGGCGTCCGTGGCGGTCCTGTGCCCCGCCCTGGCGGCGTCCGGGTACTCGTCCCCCAGGCCCAGGAGGTGGCCGAACTCGTGGGCGAGCTTGATCGGGCTGGCCTCGGCGAACCAGGCGAGCGGCCCCCCGCGCCCGTGGCCCGGATGGAAGGCGACCACGCCGTGACCGCCCGGCCGCGCCGGCTGGAACTCCAGGCGCACGTGGAGCTGGCTGCCGTCGGAGAGCCTGTGCTGGTGGTTGAAGACGAGGTCGACCCCGTCCATGGCCTTGGACTTCATCCGCTCCACCGCCGTCGGGCTGAGATCCGGATGTGCCTGGAACCGGACCTTGACGGTGACCTCCGTCACCAGGTGCGGTCCCACCAGCATGCGCCGTACCTCGACGCCGGCCGCCTGGTCGATGAGCGGGTGCAGCCGGCTCTCGACCACTCCCACCTGGGCGTACCGGCGCAGGTGCGCCCACTGCTCGGCGTGCAGGGCCCTGCCGGGGTCGAGCGCGTAGGCGCGCTCGCCCTCCAGTCGCGCGAGGACGGCCGGGTCGTGCAGCGGCACGACCGCCGTCCTCCTGTCGGGGTCGGACACGCTCCGCACGGGGTGGACGTCCTGCGGCTGCCCGTGCTGCCCGTGCTGCCCGTGCTGCCCGGGTGGCCTGGGCGGCGGGGACGCGTCCTCGGGGAGCCCGGCGAAGGTGGTGTGCGGCTGGTCGGCGAGGACCAGCGGCACCCCCGAAGGCGCGTCGAGGAGCGGCACCGGCCCCTTGGCGTGCTCGGCGATCTGCCGGAACGCCTCCGTGGCGCTGTCCGCCCAGTCGTGGTGCCCGAACTCGCGCGCCTCCCGTATCACGGCCTCGACCTGGGGACGCATGGCCGCGATGTCGCTCGGGTGCAGCGGGTTGTCCACGAAACGCGGGAACTGCCCCGGCCCCTCCGCGCGGAAGAAGTGCCGGACGAACGGGTTCCTGCTGTCGGGCAGCAGCCCCTGCCCGAACAGCTTGTCGTGGTCGAACCCGCGCAGGACGCCCCCGTCCACGCGCATCCCCTCGTGCCCGGGCCCGGCGCCCGCCCTGTCGTGGTTGAGGCCCACCGTGTCGAACGCGCCCATGAGGATGCCCTCGCGGGTGTTCTCGTACCGGGGCACCGACCAGGTGCCGTCGTGCCGGCGGACCACCGGTGGCGGCTCGCCGTCGACCCAGCTCAGCCGGACGGTGCGCTCGCCCGTCACGCGCACGTCGGCCACGTTGGCGCCCATCGCCCTGCCCAGCTTGGCGCCGAAGAACTCGCGGTCGCGACGGTCGGTGTTGGCGAACTCCTTCTCCACCTCGATCGTGCCGTCGCTGTAGACGATCCGCTCGGCCCGGACGGTCTCGCCGCCGACGGGCAGCGGCTCCCTGCTCACCTCCGTGCGGTCGCCCCAGTTGAGCAGCGAGTCGATGCGCCCGCCGGGGTCCCCGTGCCGCAGCCCGGGGCTCCAGCTCGCCCAGTGCGCGTCGGCGGCTCCGATCGCGCCCGAGGTGACGCCCTTGGCGACCATCGTCCAGTCGACCGGCTGGCCCGTCGCGACCTGCATGCCGAGCGTGGCCGCGCCGTTGGCCAGCGCGGACTCGCCCATCAGGCCCACCATCGACCTCGGCGGACGCAGCCAGGCGAGGCCGGTGAGCAGCGCCCCGGTCAGCGCGCCGGTGCCGGCCGAGGTCAGGACCTGGCCCCAGTCGATCCGCTCCCGGCGGGGCTGGCTCACCTGGATGTACCAGTCCATGCCGCCCATCAGGCCGCCGAACAGCGCGATGTTGAGCAGCAGGCGCTTGCGGAGCTGCCGCACCGTCATCCTGGTGACCTGCGCCCTGGCCTTCGCTCTGAAGAGCGCCCAGGGCGAGCGCGTCTGCAGGAACAGCACGATCAGCCAGCCGATCTGCAGGACCAGCAGCAGCGCGCTCAGCTTGATCATGCGCTTGGTGTTCTGGACCGTGATGCCCAGCTCGTTCAGCGCGAACGCCAGGTCGGCCAGGCTCTTCACCAGCTCGGCCTTGCGCCCGCCGGTCGTCTCGGCCACGTGCTTGACGGCCGCCCTCAGCGCCTCGCCGTCCCAGTCGGACGTCGCCTGCCGTGCCGCGCCGCCCGCGGCCGCGCCGTCACCGCGCACGCCCGCCGCGATCCGGCGGGCCGCGTAGCTCAGTTCGTCGGCGAGCAGGAACAGCAGGCGCTCGTCGCCTTCCGGCCAGTCGGTGCCGACAGCCCAGCCCACCCAGGGCTGCGCCCACGAGGGGATGGGAATCCCGTCGAGCCACACCGGAGATCAGCCTCCCGGCGACTCGGCGTCCCTGTAGGTGTGCGCGCCGTCGTGCAGGCGGTCGTGTACGTCTTCGAGGTCGTCGAGGTAGCCCTCGAAGTGCGCCATGATCTCGGCCTTGAGGTAGGGGAAGCTCTGCTCCAGCTGGGCGCCGTACTGGTCGTGCCCCATGGGGCGACCGGCTCTGGCGAACGCGTCTCGCACCTCGTCGCGGATCATGCGGACGTGCTCCGCCTCTTCCGCCGCGTCCTGGGCACGCTGCCTGATCCCCGACCACCGCGCCATGTAGCCGTGTCTCACAGCGTTCACTCCCGTATCTCTCGTTGCAGGAGAAAATACCCTAAGCGTTCATATTCGGACAGCTTCTGGATGATCTCGGGCTCGGCGGTGTGGTGCGGACGGCAGGGGCGTAGGTTACAGAACGTGGATCTGGACTTCGTCTGTACGCACGCCGGCCGGCCGGCACCCGATCTCACCCGCAGAGACGTGGCGCGGGCGCTGCTCGCCGTGCCCTCGGGAGTGGCGCTCGTGGCGCTGCCCGACCTCCGGCGCGCGCTGCTGGCCGAGGGCAACCCGCTCTCGTCGCCCTTCTGGGAGTCGGCCAGGGCGGCGCTGAGCTCGATCGAGTCGGGCGCCGCCACGGTGGGCGACGTGCAGCGCTGGGCCGAGTCGACGGGCAGCGAGCCGATCCTCATGACGCCCAGCTACTTCGTCTGGCCGGAGGAGGACGAGCGCGGCCCGGTCGCCGAGGAGATGTTCGGGCGGCTCGTGGCGTACCTGGAGGAGCGGATCGACGCGGGCGACGTCGACCCCGACGCGCTGGCGAGGGGCGACCAGCCGGCCCGCAGGGCGTACGAGGAACTGCAGGAGGAGTGGCTGAGCACGCCGCTGCCCGACGGCAGGGTGCCCGGCTTCGCGGTCAACGACGAGCAGGACGAGGAGCTGTTCGCCGTCTGGGACGAGGAGGAGGCGTTCGCGCTCTCCGAGCTGCGCCGGATCATCGGCGAGCTGCCCAAGCAGCCCGACCTGCCCATCGGCGAGCTGCGGCGGGCCGGTACCCGGCTGCGCGAGCTGCTCGACCTGCCCGGCTACCCGGCCAACGTGCTGCGGGCCTGCGCCGGCTTCGACGACCAGCCGATGCCCGACGACGACGAGGAGTTGTGGCTCGCGGTGGCGGCCGGGATCGCCGGGCCCGTCTCCGACCTGTCGGAGGAGGGCGACACGCTGGAGGAGTTCACCGACCTGGAGGGCGAGCTCGGCTACGAGGACACCGTGCTGGCCAACCTCTGCGCGATCCAGCACGCCGACTGGCTGGCCGCGGTAGCCGCGCTGGCCAGGCTGGGGCCGGGGGTGCTGGCCTCGCCCGAGCGGGTCGCCAGGTTGATCGGCGAGTCGGAGGACATCGACGCCGACGAGTACGAGGTCGACGACCTCGCCACGGAGAGCCTCTTCCGGCCGGTGGTCGGCCTCTGGGCCTACCTGGGCATCGTGAACGAGGACGAGGTGCTCACCCCGCTGGGCTGGTGGGGGCTGCCCAAGGCGCTGGAGCGCGCCTGGTCACCCGCCGACTGACCCGTCGACCAGGCCCTGGTACTCGGGGTGCCGCTTGATGTAGGACGCCACGTACGGGCAGAGCGGCACCACCCGCAGCCCGGTGTCGCCGCTCATCTCGAGCGCCTGCTTGACGAGCGTGCTTGCCAGGCCCTGCCCTTCGAAGTCGGGCAGCACCTCGGTGTGCGTGAACACGATCTTGGCAGGCGCCAGCCGGTACTCGGCGAAACCGGCGACCTTGCCGTCGACGAGAACCTCGAACCGGCCCTCCATCGCGTTGTCGACCACTTCGATCGGCATCTACTCGGCCTTCTTGTCGTCGCCTTCGGCCGCGTGCGGCACCTTGATCTTCGACATCTGCTTGTTCATGGATTTGATCAAGACGTACAGGGCCACCCCGATGAGGGCGACGACGGTGAAGCCGAGCAGACCCGGGCTGACATCACCAGCTGCGAGAACAGTCACCCTTCCAGTCTGCCATCGGGGTGGCGTGGTCCGTTCAGTGGCAGGCGGGCGAGACCTCGTCGGCGTGGATCCCGGCGAACAGGTCGTCCTCGGGCAGCTCGGTGTCGACCAGCGAGCGCGCCAGGTGGTAGTCCTCCGTCGGCCAGATCTCCTGCTGGAGCTCGCGCGGGCAGACAAACCAGAACCCGTCGGGGTCGACCTGGGTGGCGTGCGCGAGCAGCGCCTCGTCGCGGATCTCGAAGCAGTCGCCGCACGGCACCCGGGTGGTGACCGGCCACTTGGCGGGGCGATCCTCCCAGCGGGAGATCCAGTCGGCGTACGGCGAGCCCATGCCGCGCGCGGTCATCGCCTCGTGCAGCGCCTCGAACCGCTCCTTGGTGAAGCCCATCTGGTAGTAGAGCTTCAGCGGCTGCCACGGGTCGCCGGTGCCGGGGTAGCGGTCGGGGTCGCCGGCCGCGTCGAACGCCTCGACCGACACCCGGTTGGTCATGATGTGGTCGGGGTGCGGGTAGCCGCCGTCGTCGTCGTACGTCACGATCACGTGCGGGCGGAACTCGCGCACCGCGGCCACCAGCGGCGCCGAGGCGTCCTCCAGCTTCTGCAGCGCGAAGCAGCCCTCGGGCAGCTCCTCGTTCTCGTCCTCCGGCAGGCCGGAGTCGACGAAGCCCATGAACCGCTGCTCGACACCCAGGATCTCGCGGGCCCGCGCCATCTCCGCCCTGCGCACCTCGCCGATGTTGGCCACGATCTCGGGCCGGTCCATCTTCGGGTTCAGCACGGAGCCACGCTCACCTCCGGTGAGGGTGCACACCAGCACCTCGACGCCTTCGCGCACGTAACGCGCCATCGTCGCGGCGCCCTTGCTCGACTCGTCGTCGGGGTGGGCGTGGACGGCCATCAGCCTCAGCGGTGCACTCACGGGCTCGATGTCTCCTCAGTTGGACCGATCACCCGCCCGGACAGGTTAGTTTCTGCTGGGCGGTCGCGAGGGCACGCCCCCCGCAGGCGACAATTGTCTCGGATAACGCTGAGGGAGTGCAGGGAGATTCCGCCATGGCCACCAGAGATGTCGAGAACGGCCCGGTTCTCGGCACACCCGACGACTTCCCGGACCGTCCCAGGCGCGGCGGCCGGCTCGTCGTGCACGTCGTCATCGGCGTGCTGGTCGCCATCGTCGCCGGTGGCTGGGGCTACGTGATGTGGTCGATGACCGGCAGCAGCACGGGCGCCGCCTCGCAGGTGGTGTCGTTCGACGTCAAGAGACCCGACCAGGCCGAGATCACCTTCGAGGTGAGCAAACCGGCCGACAGTGCCGCCGTGTGCCGCATCAGGGCCACGGACGTCTACCACGCCGAGGTCGGGAGCAGGGAAGTAAGAATCCCGGCCGGTGAGGGTACGAAGCAGCTCAAGGAACGCCTGGACACCAGTGCCCCGGCGACTTCCGTCCATATCCAGTACTGCACTCTCGTAGAATGAGACGTTTGGGGAAGCGTCCGGGCGGTTACGTTGTTTCGAAATTCAACTGGACGCAACCCTCGACAGAGCTCAGTGCCCCCTAGGCAAGCAAGGAGAACCCGTGGCCGACTCTCGCGATGAGAACGTCACATGGCTGACGCAGGAGGCGTACGACCGTCTGAAGGCGGAGTACGAGTATCTCTCGGGCCCAGGGCGCGTCGACATCGCCAAGAAGATCGAGGCCGCCCGCGAGGAAGGTGACCTGAAGGAGAACGGCGGCTACCACGCCGCCAAGGACGAGCAGGGCAAGATGGAAGCCCGCATCTTCCACCTCCGCCAGATCATCGACAACGCCCAGGTGGGTGAGGCGCCGAAGACCGAGGGGGTCGTCGGCCCCGGCATGACCGTGACGATCCGGTTCGTCGGCGACGACGACGAGGTCACCTTCCTGCTCGCCTCCCGCGAGGAGAGCGGAGCACCGATCGACGTCTACTCGCCCAAGTCGCCGCTCGGCGCCGCGATCAACGGCAAGAAGATCGGTGAGAAGGCGACCTACGCCATGCCGAACGGTCGTCAGAACACCGTCGAGATCCTCGAGGCCGTGCCGTACATCGGCAACTGACTCCCGAAGACCAGACCCGCCGGGCCTACCCGAGTCCGGCGGGCTTTTCGCGCGCCTCGGGCATCCGCCAGGACCTCGGCTTCCTCATGGCCACCTCCACCCGGCGCGACCACCGCAGGCTGGTGCCGTTCATCGTGGTGGCGCTGGTCGCGGTGCTCACCGCCGACACCCTGCTGCTGGTCCAGTCGGGCGGGCGCGGCGACACGACCGTGGCGCGGCGGCGCCCGGCCGCGGCGGTTCCCAAGCAGAGCCTGGCGGCCGAGACCAGGCCCCAGACCCAGCCCCAACCCCAGACCACGCAGCCGGTGGCGCCGCTCGGCCAGTTGCACAAGCCGAACCTGTTCGTGGTCACCCGCAAGCCGCTCACCAACCAGCTCTTACGCAAGGTCGCCCGGGTCAAGGGGGTCAAGGCTCTGGAGCTGGCCGACGCCGCGTCCGTCCTGCTCGACGACAAACGGGTGCAGACCCTGGCCGTCAACCCTTCCTCGTTCCGGGCGTACACGCCGAAGGTGACCGCGTCCTCCGACGCGCTCTGGGCGAACGTCGCCGCCGGTGACGTCGCCGTCTCGTTCGTGCTGGGCAACGACGGCGGGCTCGCGTTGCACCGCCGCGTCTCCGGCCCGGCGGGGGAGCTGCGGATCGGCGCCTACGCCACGACCGGCTTCGGCGCGGTCGACGCGGTCGTGTCCAGGGAGACCGGCCGGACCCTCGGGCTGCCGCAGAACAACGCGCTGATCGTCAGCGCTCCCGGCGTCGACTCGGCCAAGCTGCGCAAGGCCGTCCTCGGCCAGTTGCCCAAAGGCGCGCAGGCGGCCATGGTGAACCCGGTGCTGCCCAAGCCGCAGACCAGGCAACAGACGCTGGCCGCCGGCTCGTTCATGACGGCCGCCCAGATCACCGTGGCGCTGAGGGCCGCGGTGTCCAAGCTCGGCAGGCCGTACGTGTGGGGGGCGGAAGGCCCCGACACCTTCGACTGCTCGGGCCTCGTGCAGTGGGCGTACGCGCAGGCGGGTGTGCGGATGCCGCGGGTGACCCACCAGCAGTGGGTGACGGGGCCGCAGGTGTCGCTGGCGCAGGCGCAGCCGGGCGACCTGCTGTTCTGGCGCAGCGACCCGACCAACCCGGGCTACATCTCGCACGTGGCGATCTACTGGGGCAAGGGGAAGATGCTGCAGGCGCCGCGCACCGGGGACGTGGTGAAGTTCTCTCCGGTGAACACCCGCAACCTGGCCGGCGTCGTCCGGGTCAGCCCGGCACTGGCGTCCCGGGTCCGCTGACACAAGCCGCCCCGCGCCTCGCACGTCTCGCCGAACCGTCGTCGGCGCTCGGCGCACCTGCTCCGTCCCACCGCCGCCCGCGCCCGGGCCTGCCTGCTTGACGGCTCGCCCGCCTGCCTCGGATGTCGCCTCGCCGCCATAAGGCTCCGACGGGTCTCATTCGCCGGCCTCTGGGGGGTGTATTTCGCGCGCAACTGTGTAATGTTGATTACATGGCAAGCGAGGAAGCTACAGCGCAGATCCGGGCCTGGTTCACCGGCCGCCTTCCTGAGGGCTGGTTCACCGGCGCGCCGGAGATCGTGAGGGACCGCGAGGAGATCGCGGTCCTCGGAACGCTCCCGGAGCCCGAGGCCGAGGGTTCGGAGGCCGAGCGAGCCGCTCTGGTCGACGGGCTGATCCGGCGGTTCCGCGAAGAGACCCGCGACAGGCGCATCGAGATCGCCAAGGAGGCCGAGCGCAGGTTCCGGCAGAAGGTGTCCTGGGGCGTCGTCTGCGGCGGCGAGACTGTGATGTTCACCACTCTCTCGGTGCCGGTGATGACCCGGCTGCGCCAGTCGGAGCGGCAGGTCCTCGACACGCTGGTGGCCGCCGGCGTGGCCCGGAGCCGCAGCGACGCGCTGGCGTGGTGCGTCCGGCTGGTCGGCAAGCACACCGACACCTGGCTGGCCGAATTGCGCGACGCTTTGCAGCACGTCGACCGCGTTCGCTCCTCCGGGCCGGACATCAATTCCTGAGAGTATGCAGCGGAAACGGGCCGGAAATTGGACTATACCTCTTACCAGATTGGTTTAGACCAGCGCTATTGGGCCCGTCCGGCACGCTGACTGAATTCTTTTAAAAGCCCTCCTTCTGGGTAGGCTCCCCCAATCGTCAAGGCCGCTGCCTGCGGCGACGCCGTATCCAACAGGTCTATGCCAATTGGATTCCAGGCGGCGTCTGCGTTAAAGATGTGTGGGCGCCGACAGAGTGGAGGAGCCACCGCCGTGTCCGTTTCCGTGGAAGTACCGGCCCCGACGACCAATGCTGAATTGGTCGCGTGGGTGAACGAGATCGCAGCCCTGACCCAGCCCGACCGGATCGAGTGGTGCGACGGCTCGGAGGAGGAGTGGACGCGCCTGACGAACCTGCTCGTGGAGCAGGGCACGTTCACCCGACTGGCCAAGCGGCCGAACAGCTTCTACGCCAAGTCCGACCCGAGCGACGTGGCCAGGGTCGAGGACCGCACGTTCATCTGCTCGGAGCGCGAGCAGGACGCGGGCCCGACCAACAACTGGATCGCTCCGGCCGAGATGCGGCGGACGTTCGGCCAGCTGTTCAAGGGCTGCATGCGCGGCCGCACCATGTACGTGGTGCCGTTCTGCATGGGCCCCCTGGGAGGCGAGATCTCCCAGCTCGGCGTCGAGATCACCGACTCGCCGTACGTGGCGGTGTCGATGCGGGTGATGACGAGGATGGGCGACCGGGCGCTGCGCCTGATCGAGAAGCGCGCAGCGGCGCGCAAGGCCGGAGAGAGCGAGGGGCGAGCCGACGCGGGCCGCGGCAAGCGCGACCATGAGCACAGCGACTTCGTCAAGGCGGTGCACAGCGTGGGGGCCCCGCTGGAGCCGGGCCAGCACGACGTCCCGTGGCCGTGCAGCTCCACCAAGTACATCAGCCACTTCCCCGAGACCCGTGAGATCTGGTCGTACGGCTCGGGCTACGGCGGCAACGCGCTGCTGGGCAAGAAGTGCTACGCGCTGCGCATCGCCAGCACGATGGCCCGCGACGAGGGCTGGATGGCCGAGCACATGCTCATCCTGAAGCTCACGCCGCCGTCGGGCGAGACCCGCTACATCGCCGCGGCCTTCCCGAGCGCGTGCGGCAAGACGAACCTGGCCATGCTGCAGCCGACGATTCCCGGCTGGAAGGTCGAGACGGTCGGCGACGACATCGCCTGGATGCGCTTCGGCGACGACGGCCGTCTCTACGCGATCAATCCGGAGGCCGGCTTCTTCGGCGTGGCGCCGGGAACCGGCGAGGTCACCAACGCCAACGCGGTCAAGACGCTCTGGGGCAACAGCATCTTCACCAACGTCGCGCTCACCGACGACGGCGACGTGTGGTGGGAGGGCCTCACCGACGAGCCGCCCGCGCACCTGACCGACTGGAAGGGCCGCTCCTGGACACCTGACAGCGACGAGCCGGCGGCCCACCCGAACGCCCGCTTCACCACACCCGCCTCGCAGTGCCCCACGATCGCCCCCGAGTGGCAGGACCCCAAGGGCGTGCCCATCTCGGCGATCCTGTTCGGCGGCCGGCGCGCCACCGCGGTGCCGCTGGTCACCGAGTCGCTGAGCTGGGAGCACGGCGTCTTCCTCGGAGCCAACGTCGCCTCCGAGAAGACCGCCGCTGCCGAGGGCAAGGTCGGGGAGCTGCGCCACGACCCGTTCGCCATGCTGCCGTTCTGCGGCTACAACATGGGCGACTACTTCGCCCACTGGCTGAAGATCGGCAGGCGCGCGGGCGCGCAGCTGCCGCGCATCTACTACGTGAACTGGTTCCGCAAGGACGCCGACGGCAGGTTCATCTGGCCGGGCTTCGGCGAGAACAGCCGCGTGCTCAAGTGGATCGTGGACCGGCTCAACGGCGAGGCCGAGGCCGTCCCGACGCCGATCGGCCTGCTGCCGGAGTCGCTCGACACCGACGGCCTGGACCTGTCGGAGGAGGACCTGCGCACGCTGCTGTCGGTGGACCGTGAGGTCTGGCGCGAGGAGGCGTCGCTGATCCCGGCGCACTTCCGCACCTTCGGCGACCGCCTGCCGAAGGAGCTGTGGGACGAGTACACCGCCCTGGTCGACCGCCTGGGCTGACGAGGTCGCAGAGGTACGGTCCACGGGGCCGTACCTCTTGTAGGGCGCTGGGGTTTTTGCGGGTTTAGCTGACTTTCGGGCGGAAACCTCTCTCTCGTGGGGGGACTGCGCTGTGTTGACGGCTCGTACCTGACCGTCACGCCTGTCGCGTGCACGGACAGTGTCGGCAGGCCGTACGAGATCACCTTGGAGCTGCGCCGCGACGGCACGCCGTACGGGGTCGTGGGGGAGAGGTGCGGCTGGCTGCTCGCCCGGCTGGCGCGGGGCGTGGACGACGCCCGTGAGGGCCGAGGCGGGGCCGGGCTCTGGCCTGACCCCGACGACCGGTTCCCCGACGAGGAGCCCGACAGCGAGCTGTTCTCCTTCCGCTATCGCACAAGGTCCGGCGTGGTGGGCGGCGGGGAGCTACGCTGCCAGCTCAGGACCATCCCGATCTGGGTTCCCCGTCGCGAGGGCCGCGGCGAGTGGCGCCTGACCCGCAGGGCGTACGTGGAGGCGTGGGGCGCCCCCGGCGTCGGCATGCGAGCGGTGCTCACCTCGGCCGAACTGGCCGTGTTCGTCCGCGGCCTGGTCGACGAGGCCGAGGGCTGTCTCGACGGTAGAGATCTGGCCAGGAATCCCGTTGAGGGGGCAGGCAGGGGTGAATCGCGGTGATAATTGCCTGTTAGGTCATACGACCACAGGCACAGAACCGCTGGGGAGGGCTCCGTGGGCCTGCGCGATCTGGTCTACCGGGTGTACGAGCACCGGTTGGAGACCAAGCTGTCGAAGGCGAAGGGCAGCATTCCCCGGCATGTCGGGGTCATCATCGACGGCAACCGCCGCTGGGCGCGGTCCATGGGCATGTCCGACGTCGCCACCGGCCATCGCAAGGGCGCCGACAAGATCTCCGAGCTGCTCACCTGGTGCCGTGAGACGGGCGTCGAGGTCGTCACGGTCTGGATGCTGTCGAACGACAACCTGAACCGCCCCAGCGAGGAACTGGAGCCGCTGCTGCGGATCATCGAGGACGTCACGCAGGAGCTGGTGGAGGAGGGCTGGCGGATCAGCCCGGTGGGCGCGCTGGACCTGTTGCCGGACAGAACGGCGAATGTCCTGAAAACTGCGAAAGAGGCCACATCGCACCGTCCTGGCCTGATTGTGAACGTTGCAGTTGGGTACGGTGGAAGGCGTGAGATTGCCGATGCGGTGCGCTCACTCCTCCAGGAGCACGCCAGCAAGGGGGCCAGCATCGAGGACCTCGTCGAGGTTCTCGATGTCGAGCACATCGCGGAGCATCTCTACACTCGCGGTCAGCCCGACCCGGATCTTCTCATCCGGACCTCGGGCGAGCAGCGTCTGTCGGGCTTCATGCTGTGGCAGAGCGCTCACTCTGAGTTCTACTTCCACGAGGCCTACTGGCCTGACTTCCGCAGGGTCGACTTCCTGCGGGCGCTGCGCGACTATGCCGCGAGACACCGGCGTTACGGTTCCTGATCCGCGAAGCGGGTATTCAGGACGTAACGTTGGAAGTGTTCGGCCACAGGCCGAACGCTCCGGAAAGGGCCCGCCTTTGCACCACGACCTGCTGAGGGGGGCCGGAACCCGGCGCCGCCGGCATGTCGCGGCAGGGACGCGGGTCCGGTCCGATTCCCGCCTCGTCTGCAGGGCTCCCGCTCTCATGGGCGCCCGGGGGAGAACGTGTGGCAGTGTCCTCGAGCAACCCTTCTTCCAAGCCCGCCAAGCGCACCTATGTGCTTGACACCTCGGTCCTGCTCGCCGACCCGGCGGCATTGACCCGCTTCGCGGAGCACGACGTCGTCCTTCCAATCGTCGTGATCACGGAGCTGGAGGGGAAGCGGCACCATCCCGAACTCGGCTACTTCGCGCGGAAGGCCCTGCGTTACCTCGACGACCTGCGCGTGCAGTACGGCAGGCTGGACGAGCCGATGCCGACCGGGGATGGGACGATCAGGGTTGAGCTCAACCACAGCGATCCGTCCGTGCTGCCCGTCGGCTTCCGGCTGGGCGACAACGACACCCGCATCCTGACCGTGGCGCGCACGCTCGCCGCCGAGGGCTGCGACGTCGTACTCGTCTCCAAGGACCTGCCCATGCGGATCAAGGCAGGCTCGATCGGCCTGCTGGCGGAGGAGTACCGCGCCGAGCTGGTCGTCGAGTCGGGCTGGACGGGAATGGCCGAGCTCCAGACCACCACGGAGGACGTGGAGACGCTCTTCGAGCACGGCACCGCCGACATGGAAGAGGCCAGGGACCTGCCCACGCACACCGGCCTGCGGCTGCTGTCGGCCAAGGGCTCGGCGCTCGGCCGGGTGCTGCCCGACAAGTCGGTGCGGCTGGTGCGCGGCGACCGCGAGGCGTTCGGCCTGCACGGCCGCTCCGCCGAGCAGCGCATCGCGCTGGACCTGCTGATGGACCCCGAGATCGGGATCGTCTCGCTGGGCGGCAGGGCGGGCACCGGCAAGTCGGCCCTGGCTCTCTGCGCGGGCCTGGAGGCCGTCCTGGAGCGCCGCCAGCACCGCAAGGTGGTCGTCTTCCGCCCGCTGTACGCGGTGGGCGGACAGGAGCTCGGCTACCTGCCGGGAACCGAGGGCGAGAAGATGGGCCCGTGGGCCCAGGCGGTCTACGACACGCTGAGCGCGGTCACCTCGCCCGAGGTGATCGAGGAGGTGCTCGACCGCGGCATGCTGGAGGTGCTGCCGCTCACGCACATCCGCGGCCGGTCGCTGCACGACGCGTTCGTGATCGTGGACGAGGCCCAGTCGCTGGAGCGCGGGGTGCTGCTGACCGTGCTGAGCCGGATCGGCGCCAACTCCCGCGTGGTGCTCACCCACGACATCGCCCAGCGCGACAACCTGCGCGTCGGCAGGCACGACGGCGTGGTGGCGGTGGTGGAGAAGCTCAAGGGGCACCCGCTGTTCGCGCACGTCACGCTGACCAGGTCGGAGCGCTCGCCGATCGCCGCGCTGGTGACCGAGATGCTGGAGGACATCACGATCTAGGTCACCTCAGGTCGCCGCAGATGAACCGCCCTTCCGTCTTGGAGGGGCGGTTCGCGTACCTGTGGACGATCTTGACTTGCTCGAAGGCGGCGTCCTGCTGGGCCGTGCAGACGATCTGCGCCTTGGCGTTCTTGCTCAGCTCGCCCTCGCCCTTGACGTAGACGGTGAGGGTGGACGTGCGTGGCAGCTGGACCTCGTCGCGCTTGATGGGGTTGAGCGAGTCGGAGATGCCCTCCAGGGTGAAGCCGCGCAGCGCGGTGTCGCGGTCGCCGGGCGGCTGGCTGGACGCGGCGAAGAGGGCGTTGAGGAGGCTGTCGACCCTGTCGGACGTCACGTTGGCGGGCTCCAGGGCCAGCTTGCCGCCCTTGAGCAGGTAGATCGTCTTGGACGGCGGCGGCACGGTGATCGTGGGCGGCTTGGCCCTGTCCTCGACGTCCGAGGGCGGGATGCCGCAGGCCGCCACCGCCAGCAGCGCGGCCGCCGCGAGGAGCGGGACGGCTCTCATCCGTGCGGCAGCCAGACCGTGAACAGGGTGCCGGGCTCCTGCCTGCGCACCGAGATCGTCCCGCCGTGCAGGTGGACGTTGGCCCGCGCGATGGCCAGGCCGAGGCCGCTGCCCTGGCTGCGGGCCCGCCCCGCGCCCGCCTTGAAGAAGCGGTCGAAGACGTGTGGCAGGGCCTCCTCCGGGATGCCCTTGCCGTGGTCGCGCACCTTCACCTCCAGGCCGTTCTCGGTGCCCCTGGCGCTGACCAGGATGGGGGGCAGGCCGTGCTTGAGCGCGTTGCCGACGAGGTTGGCCACGATGACGTCGAACCTCCTCGGGTCGAGGTTGACCGTCAGGCTCTGGGGTGCGTTCACCCGCACCTGGTCGCTCCAGCCTCGCACCTCCAGGCAGTCCTGGATCGCGTCGGCGACGTTGACCGGTTCCAGGTTGAGCGTGGCGGTGCCCGCGTCGAAGCGGCTGATCTCGATGAGGTGCTCGACCAGCTCGCGCAGCCGCTCGATCTCGCCGAGCACCAGCCTGACCGCCTCGGCGGGCGCGTCCGGCAGCCGGTCGGCCTCGTCGGAGAGCATGTCGGCGACGGCGGTCATCGCGGTGAGCGGGGTGCGCAGCTCGTGCGAGACGTCGGCGACGAACCGGCGCGACATCGCCTCCAGTGACCGCAGCTCGGCCACGCTCAGCTCCAGCGCCGCCGCCGCGTCGTTGAACCGCGCGGACAGCCCCGCCAGCTCGTCGTGCCCGCTCACGGGCAGGCGCGTGTCGAGGCGGCCCTCGCCGAGTGCCTGGGCCGCCGCGCTGAGCCGCCTGACCGGCAGCAGCACCTGCCTGGCCGACAGCAGCGCCACGACCAGCGCGATCAGCAGGATGACCACTGCGGCCTGGGTGAACGTGGTGCGCAGCGCGGCGAGCTGGGCCTCCTCGTCATGCAGCGGGAAGAAGACGAACACGCGCAGCCCCGTGGGCTCCGGGAAGCCGCTGTCCGCCCGGTAGACCTCGGCGCCGATGATCAGCCAGAGTTCGTCGTGGATGACCTTGCGCTGGCTGACGACGCCCTGCTTGGCCCGCCCGTACAGCTCGTTGGGCACGTTGGCCATGGTCAGCTGGCCCTCGGCGTAGGCCAGGTTGCGGTACTCGACGATCACGCTCCTGCCCGGCCCGCTCAGCGCCGTGGACACGGTGGCCAGCTCGGTCGTGGTGGGCGCGGCCTCGCCCGGCCTGAGCTTGCCGACGGGGAAGGCGATCCGCTCCAGCTCCCTGGTCACCAGGTCGATCGAGCTGTTCTCGGCCCGCTCGATCAGCGCCCCCTTGGCCAGCTCGAAGCCGATGGTGGCGACCAGCACCGACGCTCCCACGGCGACCAGCGTGAAGGTGATGACCAGGCGCGCCCGGAGCCCGGTCGGCAGCCGGATCACGGAGGGCTGAAGCGGTAGCCGAATCCGCGGACGGTGTGGATGAAGACGGGCTCGGCCGGCCTCGGCTCGATCTTCGCCCGTACGCGCTGCACGCAGGCGTCGACGAGCCGGGAGTCGGCGACGTGCGTGTGGTCCCAGACCGCCCGCAGCAGGTAGCGGCGGTTGAGCACCTGGCCCGGGTGCCGCACCAGCTCCAGCAGCAGCCGCAGCTCGGTGGGCGTCAGGTGGATCTCCTTGCTGCCCAGGGTGACCTTGAGCGCGCCCCGGTCGATCATGAGGTCGCCGAACGCGATCCGGTCGGACGCCGCCGACTCGGCCCTGCGCAGGATGGCTCTGATGCGCGCGTCCAGGACTCTCGGCTCGACCGGCTTGACCACGTAGTCGTCGGCGCCCGCCTCCAGGCCGACCACCACGTCGAGGTCGTCGCCGCGGGCGGTGAGCAGGATGACGGGGAGCTGGTCCAGCCTGCGGATGCGGCGGCACACCTCGACGCCGTCGATGCCGGGCAGCATGACGTCCAGGATGGCGATCTCGGGCCTGCGCGACCTGATGTGGTCGAGCGCCTCCTCACCCGTCCCGTAGGACGTGACGGAGTGGCCCTGCCTGGTCAGCGCCAGCTCCAGGGCCGTACGCACCGATGGGTCGTCTTCGACGAGGAGGATGCCAGCCACGCGCACATTATTCTTCCATGACGCGTATATCCGTGTTCTGTCATGAAACTGTGACATGTCACGCACGTGATCCCGAAGAGGCCGGGGCACCCTGGAAACGGTCCTCCCTTCGGCGGCGGGGCCCGAAGGGCGGGCCCACTTTGTTGTGACCAACATCACAGCGAACGGGAAAGTCCGCCCTAACCTGCTGGTTAGTCAATGGAACGCCAACCGAATGTCCCGTTTCGGTTGCGGACCACCCCCCAGGACAGGGCAAGCTCATGGATCGTGAGCCCAGGTCCGCAGTTGAGTGAGCGCCAGACGCAGGAGACCCCCCGCTCGACACGCCGATCCTCGCGGGTGAGCGTGAAGCGGGTCGTCATCATCGCCGTGGCCGCCGCGGCCGTCGTCGGTGGCGGTGGGTTCGTCGCCTATCGCGCCGTCCAGAACGCCGACATCGTTCGCGACCCGCTCACGCCTCAAGACTTCGGCAAGATCGCGTCGGGCGACCTCAGCGCCCCCGACCCCGAGAACGACGCGCTCAAGGAGGCGGCGGCCCAGAAGTACCGGGCCGACAAGCTCAAGGAGGGCCGCGACGGCGGCAAGCCCAAGCTCGACTGGGTCGAGGTGAAGAAGCCCCCCACCAGCGACGGCTTCCCGCCCGCCAACTTCCCGCCGGGCAGCAACCCCTCGCCCGGCAGCAACAAGGCCGTCGCCAAGAGCATGCTCGCCTCGGCGGGCTTCGGCGCCGACCAGTGGGGCTGCCTCGAACGGCTCTGGATGAAGGAGAGCGGCTGGAACGAGCGGGCCATGAACCGCTACTCCGGCGCCTACGGCATCCCGCAGTCCCTGCCGGGCAGCAAGATGGCCAGCGCCGGCGCCGACTGGCAGACCAACGCCGCCACCCAGATCAAGTGGGGCCTGTCCTACATCAAGGGCAGGTACGGCACGCCGTGCGGCGCCTGGGGCCACTCTCAGGCCACGGGTTGGTACTGACAGGTCATCTTTTCCCTCTGCAATCGGCAAGCCGTCGGGCCACCTGAGGTATGACGGCGCACGCTGGCCGCATGGGTGTGAAGGTCAGCGTGATCGTGAGTGTCCACAACCCGGGCGATACGGCCGACGCGTGCATCCGCTCCGTCCTGGAGCAGACCCTGCGGGCGGAGGAGTACGAGGTCGTCTTCGTGGACGACGGGTCCACGGACGGCATCGCCGAGCGGCTCGACACCGTCGCCGCCGTCCGCAGGAACGTCAGGGTCCTGCACCTGCCGCACTCGGGCTCCCCGATGCCCGGACGCAACGTCGCGCTGGCTGCGGCCAGGGGCGAGTACGTCTACCTGATCGACCAGCGGGACCGGCTGGAGCGCGACGCGCTGCACCGCATGTACGAGCGGGCCGTCGAGGCCGACGCCGACGTGCTGATCGGCCGCCTGGTGCGCGACAGCGGGCCGCCCGTGCCCGGCTTCGAGCGCAGCAAGGCCCGCGCCGACATCCTGGGTGACCGGCTGCTCACCCTGCTCACGCCGCACAAGCTCTACCGCCGCGCCTTCCTGGAGGAGCACGAGCTCGGCTTCGCCGTGCCCGGCGGGCGGATCGCCGAGCAGGCGTTCGTGGTGCGGACCTACCTCCATGCCAAGGTCATCGCGGTGCTCGCCGAGCAGCCCTGCTGCCACCTGGGCGAGCGGGCGGAGCCCGAGGAGGACCCGCAGATCGTGCTGGCCGAGCTGCGCGCGCTGCTGTCCCAGATCGACGCGCACGTGGGCGAGGGACGCCCGCGCGAGCGCATGTACGGCTACTGGTACCGCTCGACCGTCCTGCGCCCGCTGCTCAGCCAGCGCTTCGCCACCTCCTCCGTGGACAGGGGCCTGCACTTCAGGCTGGTCAGGGAGCTCATGGAGGAGCGCTTCCCCGAGCGGCTCGACCGCCACCTGCCGGTCCACTACCGGGCCCTGGCCACGCTCGTCCGCGCCGGGCGGCTGGACCAGGTCGTCGTCCTGGCCAACTCCTCCAAGCGGGCGGGCCTGCGCGCCGACCTGAGCGAGGTCCGGTGGGACGCGCACGTCCTGGTGCTCGCCCTGACCGTGGAGGTGCTGGCCGGTGACGGCGAGCCCACCAGGTTCCGGACGGACGGCGACCGGCTCTACTGGACCCCGCCCCGCTCCATCGACGACGCCCTGCTATCCGACAGCGTCAAGGACGTCACCGCGGCCGTCGAGCGGGCCCGCATCGAGGTGTACGTGCGGCACGCCGAGACCGGCGTCGTCCACTTCCTCCCGGTGGCCTATCAGGTGCACCATGTCCCGGAGGGCCGCCGCCACGTCCGCGTGCAGATCGCCGGCGAGGCCAGGGTGGACGTGACGGCCGCGGCGCTCGGCGAGCCGCTCAAGTCCGGCCAGTGGGAGGTGCACGTGCGCATGTACGGCGGCGCCCACCAGGCCAGGAGCCGCGTGCGACGCCCCGAGGGCCCGCTCAACTGCCTCGGCGTGCTGGCCCAGCGGCCCAGGACGCGGCTCGTGGTGCCCTGCTGGACGGACGCCGGGGAACTGGGCCTGGCCGTCGAGCCGCGCTCGTTCTCCGAGTCGATCGCGCTCGTGTCGCCGGGCGTGACGCTCAGACAGCAGGACAGCCACCTGTACGTCGTGCTGCCCGTCCCGTACGTGCCGCCGAGCGGCGGGCCGCCGGTGGAGCTGGTGCTGCGCAGCGCCGCCAGGAGCGACCGCGAGCTGACCGTGCCCGCGCTGGTCGAGCCGGGCGTGCCAGGCAAGATCGCCGGGCAGCTGGTGGCCAAGGTCCCGGTCAAGCGGATGCTGGCGGGCAAGGACGCGCTCGGCCCCGGCCTCTGGCTGTCGTCGCTGCGCACCGCCGACGACGAGACCGGGCTGCGGTTCGGGCTGGAGATGCGCAGGGGCAGGGTGATGGTGCGTCCCTCGGCCATGGTGACCCCGGAGCGGCGCTCGCCGCTCGGCCGCGACACCAGGCTGCACAGGCTGGGCCGCCGCCTGCCCGGCGCGCGGCACATCGTGCGCCTGGCGCGCGCGGGCAAGCACCGCTACCTCAGGGACTGACCCACTCCTCCAGCTCGGCGAAGGCGCTCCTGAAGGCCGGGAGCATCGGCTTGAGCTTGTCGGGGTAGGCGTCGACCAGGCTGTCGAGGTGGTTGCCGCCCTCGATCCGGTGGTAGCGGAACGGCCGATGCGGGCCGACCATCTTCGCGTACACGTCCGAGTCGCGGGTGATCGGCAGCAGCGTGTCGAGCGTGCCATGGATGGTGATCAGCGGCTTGGTGATCCGGCCGGTCAGCGCGATCTTCGCGACGGCCGCGTAAGGCTTGCGCGCGTCGTAGTCGTAGTCGGCCGCGGCGCCCTCGTAGGAGGGGTCCAGCTCCTTCTGGTAGAGCTGCTGGGTGAGCTCCCAGTAGTACTGCCGGTGGAACGGCCACAGGAACTCCGAGCCCTCGGCGAACCCGGCCGCGAGCACCCCCGCCTGGTCCGGGTACGCCTTGAGCGCCTTCGGCAGGTAGTTGAGCAGGTTGTCGCCCTTGACCCGCCAGAGCGTGCCCTCCCAGTCGACGCCGCCGTCGTACAGCCAGCCACGGTTCTCCAGCTGCCATCTGACGAGGTAGCCGCCGTTGGAGATCCCGGCCATGAACGTCCGCTCGGGCGACCTGCCGTACCGCTGCCTGACGACGGCCTTGGCGGCGACCGCGAGCTGGGTGACGCGCTCGTTCCACTCGGCGATCGCGTCGCCGGGGCGGCGCCCGTCGGTGTGGAAGCCGACGCCCGTGTTGCCCTTGTCGGTGGCGGCGAACGCGTACCCCTTCGACAGGACCCAGTCGGAGATCGTGTAGTCGTTGGCGTACTGCTCCCTGTTGCCGGGGGTGCCCGACACCACCAGCCCGCCGGTCCAGTTCTCCGGCAGCCTGATCACGAACTGGGCGTCGTGGTTCCAGCCGTGGTTGGTGTTGGTGGTGGACGTGTCGGGGAAGTAGCCGTCGATCTGGACGCCGGGCACCCCGGTCGGGTTGACCGTGGCCGCCGAGTGCAGGCCGGCCCAGTCGGCCGGGTCGGTGTGCCCGGTCGCGACGGTGCCCGCGGTGGTCAGGTCGTCCAGCCGGGCGACGACCGCGCGCTCGGCGCCCGGCACGGTGAGCTGCTGCACGGGCGTGAGCAGGCTCGCGACCAGGGTGAGGGCGACTAACATCAGGCCTCCTTGATGTGCTCTGCCAGCAGCCGCTGGAACTCGGCCGGGTGTTCCAGGTGTGGGCTGTGGCCGCACTCGTCGAGCACGGCCTCACGGTAGCGGCCGTACCGCTCCAGGACGGCCCTGGTCTGGCTGACCATCGGCTGGGCCGTGGGGGGCGGGGGACCCGGCGCCCCCCCCCCCCCCCCCCCGGGGGCCCCGTGGGACAGGGGGGTGGGGGGGTGGTTGACGGGGTGGGCGCCCCCGGTCCACACGATGGGCGGCGGGGGGGGGTGGTAGG
>NZ_JBEXUP010000115.1:0-27449 GCF_040614375.1 Nonomuraea sp. NPDC005983 | reverse complement strand
CTCATCGACGCCGACCCGCGCGTGCCGTGGGAGCCCGAGGCCGACCACCACCCGGTGGGCCCCCCCCCCCCCCCCGCCCCCCCCCCCGCGCGGCCCGGGGGGTGGGGGGGGCTGGGGCAACGGGGGGGGGGCACCCCCCCCCCCGAGCCGGTAGACTTGACGGGTTGCGCTCGTAACGCCTTCCGCTAGGGCGGGTGAGGGGGAGCGCTCAAGAATCCGATCCCGCATCCCTAGGAGATGTCGTGTCTGAAGTTCGCATCGCCGCCGAGTCGCGCACGGAGTTCGGCAAGGGCGCCGCTCGCAAGATCCGCCGCGCCGACAAGGTCCCCGCCGTCCTCTACGGCCACGGCATCGACCCCAAGCACCTGACCCTGCCGGGTCACGAGCTCCTCCTCGCGCTCCGCACGCCCAACGTGCTGATCCGCCTCAAGGGCGACGACGTCGACGAGCTGGCACTGCCCAAGGGCGTCCAGCGCGACCCGATCAAGGGCTTCGTCGAGCACGTCGACCTGCTCCTGGTCAAGCGCGGCGAGAAGGTCACGGTCGAGATCCCGGTCACCACGGTCGGCGACGTCAACTCCGAGGGCCTGCTCGACCTGCAGCTCGTCCAGATCGCCGTGGAGGCCGAGGCCACCCACATCCCGACCGGCGTCGAGGTCGACGTCGAGGGCCTCACGGTCGGCACCTCGATCACCGCCGGCGAGCTGAAGCTGCCCCAGGGCGCCACCCTGGCCGCCGACGCCGACGCCGTGGTCCTGCACGTCATCGGCAAGCCGGTCGAGGCTCCGGCCGAGGAGGAAGAGGCCGCCGAGGGCGAGGTCGCGGCCGCCGCCGAGGGCGAGGCCGCCGAGGCCGCCGCCGAGTAACGCACCGCTGTTCACCGACGGGGCAGCCATGGGCTGCCCCGTTCGGGTTGAGGGGAACGCATGGACCGCTGGCTGATCGTCGGGCTGGGCAATCCGGGGCCCGAGTATGCGGGCAACAGGCACAACGCCGGCTTCATGGCGCTCGACGAGCTGGCCGCCAGGGCCGGCGGGCGGTTCAAGGCGCACAAGAGCCGGGCCGAGGTGCTGGAGACGCGCGCCGCGGTGCTGGCCAAGCCGCTCACGTACATGAACCTGTCGGGCGGGCCCGTCAAGGCGCTGGCCGACTTCTACAAGCTCGGGCCTGAACGACTGATCGTCGTCCACGACGAGCTGGACGTCCCGTACGGCGCGCTCCGCGCCAAGTTCGCCGGCGGCGACAACGGGCACAACGGGCTGAAGTCCATCACCAAGGTGCTCGGCACCCGCGACTACCTGCGGGTCCGCTTCGGCATCGGCCGCCCGCCCGGCCGCATGGACCCCGCCGCCTTCGTGCTGAAGGACTTCGGCACCGCCGAGCGCAAGGACCTGCCCTTCCTCGTCGACCGGGCGGCCGACGTGGTCGAGTCGCTCATGGAGCGTGGCCTCGAAGCCACCCAGAACGAATATCACCGGGCGGACCTCAAGATTTCCGGCCCTCCTCGCTGACCATCGCATAGAGCCGTTCGCGCACGGGGGTGGCTCCGTACCGCTACCATCTGGTGACTGTCCGTTGTCCCATGGTCACGTGGAGGGTGCGTGCGCCACGGCGAGGCGTTGTTGACCGTCGTCACATCCGGCATTCCCGCTGGCCGGCGGGTCAGCCCTCGCATGCCTCACTGGGTGCGGTCGTACCGGGTCCATGCACTGCTCGCCGATCTCGCGGGCGGGGGGCTCGGCGCGGCTCTCGCCTTCTTTCTCAGGTTCCGGGAGCTGACCGCGTACGCGCTGCCGTACGTGCTGCTCAGCGCGGCCCTGCCGGTCGTGTGGGTGTGCGCGGTGGCGCTCAACCGCGCCTACGAGGCGCGCATGATCGGCATCGGGTCGGAAGAGTTCCGTCGCGTCGTGCAGTGCGGCGTGGCCCTGACCGCCGCCATGGCCATCGGCTCGTACCTGACCAAGGCCGACGTCGCCCGCGGCTACGTGGTCCTCGCACTGCCGCTGGTCACGCTGCTGACCCTGACGTTCAGGTACGCCCTGCGCCGCGCGCTGCACCGCCGCAGGGCCGGAGGCGCGTGCATGCGCAGGGTGGTCGCGGTGGGCCACGCGGCCTCCGTCGCGGAGCTGGTGCAGCTCTTCCGCAGGGAGCGCTACCACGGCATGGACGTCGTGGCCGCCTGCCTGCCCGAGGACGCGCCCGGCGAGAGCGTCGGCGACGTGCCCGTCGCAGGTGACTTCAGCGACATCCCGCTGGTGGTCGACCAGTTCGCGGCCGACACCGTCGCCGTCCTCGCCTGCCCCGAGATGGACGGCCTGGCGCTGCGGCGGCTGGCCTGGCGGCTGGAGCGCACCCAGACCGAACTGGTGGTCGCCCCCGCGCTGATGGAGGTGGCCGGGCCGCGCACGACGATCAGGCCCGCCGCCGGGCTGCCGCTGCTGCACGTCGAGCACCCCGAGCTGACCGGGGCCAGGCAGCTCGTCAAGAACGTCTTCGACCGGGTGGTGGCGGCCGGGCTGCTGGTGCTGCTGGCGCCGCTGCTGGTCGGGCTGGCGCTGGCCGTCCGGATGACCAGCCCGGGGCCCGCGCTGTTCAGGCAGACCAGGGTCGGCCGCGACGGCGAGCTGTTCACGATGGTGAAGTTCCGCACCATGCGCCGCAACGCCGAGCACCAGAAGATCACCCTGGTCAGCGACGGCGACGGCATGCTGTTCAAGGTCCGCAACGACCCTCGCGTGACCCCGCTCGGCACGCTGATGCGGCGGCACTCCCTCGACGAGCTGCCCCAGCTCATCAACGTGGTGCGCGGCCATATGTCGCTGGTCGGGCCGCGCCCGCCGCTGCCGGAAGAGGTCGCCCGCTACGGCGACGACGTGCGCCGCAGGCTGCTCGTTCGGCCGGGTCTGACCGGGCTGTGGCAGGTGAGCGGCAGATCGGATCTGTCGTGGGAGGAATCCGTCCGGCTCGACCTGCGTTACGTGGAGAACTGGTCCCTCACCCTCGACCTCCAGATCTTGTGGAAAACCTGGTCGGCCGTCGCCCGCGGGCAAGGAGCTTATTGATGACGATTCGCGACGACCATGCGCTCGCGGCTGATTTGGCGACGGAGGCAGGTGAGCGGCTGCTGAGAGTCCGCACCCGCCTGGGGTTCGGCGATCCGGCCGGGTTGCGGGCCGAGGGCGATCGCAGTTCCCACCTCTTCCTGATGGAGTCCCTGGCCCGGTTGCGGCCGAGCGACTGCGTGCTGTCGGAGGAGGCCACCCGCGAGGAGCGGCTCGACCCGCGCAGGCAGAGCGCCACACGGGTGTGGATCGTCGACCCGCTCGACGGCACCCGCGAGTTCGCGGAGGAGGGGCGCCCCGACTGGGCCGTGCACGTGGCGCTGTGGGAACGCGGCGCGCTGAGCGCGGGCGCGGTGGCGCTGCCCGCGCAGGGACGCACGCTGAGTACCGCGGAACCGCCCACGCTGCCCGCCTACGACAAGGGCAGGTTCCGCATCGCGGTGAGCCGCAGCAGGCCGCCCGAGTTCGTGCAGAAGCTGGCCTACCTCGTCGGCGCCGACCTGGTGCCCATCGGGTCGGCCGGGGCCAAGATCTCGGCCGTGCTCACCGGCGAGGTCGAGGCGTACGTGCACGCGGGCGGCCAGTTCGAATGGGATTCCGCCGCGCCCGTCGCGGTGGCGCAGGCCGCTGGAGCGCACGCCAGCCGCATTGACGGCTCGCCTTTGGCCTACAACCAAGCCGACCCGTCACTACCAGATATCCTGGTTTCCCTACCGGAACTGGCGTCATCCCTGCTCGCCGGTATTCGGGACCTGAACCGCTAACCGCCGGAGGAAGCGTCTCATGCTCCAGCGCGACTACACGACGTCGCAGCTCGACGTACTCGAAGCCGAAGCCATTCACATCATGCGCGAAGTGGCCGCGGAGTTCGAGCGTCCGTGTCTGCTCTTCTCCGGCGGCAAGGACTCCATCGTCATGCTCCGCATCGCGGAGAAGGCGTTCTGGCCGGCGCCGATCCCGTTGCCGTTGATGCATGTCGACACCGGGCACAACTTCGACGAGGTCATCGAGTTCCGCGACCGCCGCTCCCAGGAACTCGGCGCGCGTCTGATCGTGGCCAGCGTCCAGGCGTCCATCGACGCGGGGCGGGTGGTCGAGGAGACCGGTCGCCGGGCCTCGCGCAACCGGCTGCAGACCACCACGCTGCTCGACGCGATCGAGGAGCACGAGTTCGACGCCGTCTTCGGCGGCGCCCGCCGCGACGAGGAGAAGGCGCGGGCCAAGGAGCGGGTGTTCTCCTTCCGCGACGACTTCGGTCAGTGGGATCCGAAGAACCAGCGGCCGGAGCTGTGGAACCTCTACAACGCGCGCATCCGTAAGGGCGAGCACATCCGGGTGTTCCCGCTGTCGAACTGGACCGAGCTCGACATCTGGGACTACATCCGGCGCGAGGGCATCGAGATCCCGTCGATCTACTTCTCCCACACGCGCAAGGTCTTCGAGCGCGACGGGATGCTGCTCCCCGACTCCGATGTCGTCCGGCGTGCCGACGACGAGGCGCTGTTCGAGGCCGTCGTCCGTTACCGCACCGTCGGCGACATGACCTGCACGGGCGCGGTGACGTCCACGGCCGCCACCGTGGAGGAGATCATCGAGGAGATCGCGGCCACCCGGATCACCGAGCGGGGGGCCACCAGGGCCGACGACCGCGCCTCTGAGGCCGCCATGGAGGACCGCAAGCGGGAGGGCTACTTCTAACGATGGACATTCTGCGTTTCGCTACGGCGGGAAGCGTCGACGACGGCAAGTCCACCCTGATCGGGCGCCTGCTCTTCGACTCCAAGGCGATCTTCGAGGACCAGCTGGAGGCCGTCGAGCGCACCTCGCGCGACCGCGGCACCGAGTACACCGACCTGTCACTGCTCACCGACGGGCTGCGGGCGGAGCGCGAGCAGGGCATCACGATCGACGTGGCCTACCGCTACTTCGCCACCCCGCGCCGGAAGTTCATCATCGCCGACACGCCCGGGCACATTCAGTACACCCGCAACATGGTCACCGGCGCCTCCACGGCCGACCTGGCGATCATCCTGATCGACGCCCGCAAGGGCGTGCTGGAGCAGTCGCGACGGCACGCCTTCCTGACCTCGCTGCTCCGGGTCCCGCACCTGGTGCTCGCAGTCAACAAGATGGACCTGGTCGACTACTCCGAGGAGCGTTTCGAGGAGATCCGCGAGGAGTTCACCGCGTTCGCCTCGAAGCTGAACGTGGCCGACCTGACCTTCATCCCGATCTCCGCGCTGAACGGCGACAACGTGGTGTCGCGCTCCGAGAACATGCCCTGGTACAACGGCTCGTCGCTGCTGCACCACCTGGAGAACGTGCACATCGCGTCCGACCGCAACCTGGTCGACGTGCGCTTCCCCGTGCAGTACGTGATCCGCCCCCAGCGGGCCACCGACCACGCCTTCCACGACTACCGCGGCTACGCGGGCCAGGTCGCCGGCGGCGTGCTCAAGCCCGGCGACGAGGTGGTGCACCTGCCGTCGGGGCTCGCCACCAGAATCGCCGCGATCGACACGTTCGACGGGCCGGTGGAGGAGGCGTTCCCGCCCATGTCGGTCACCCTCCGCTTCGAGGACGATCTCGACATCTCCCGTGGCGACATGATCGCCCGTCCGAACAACCAGCCGCAGGTGACCCAGGAACTCGACGCCATGGTCTGCTGGATGTCCGACACGGTGAAGCTGACGCCGCGTACCAAGCTGACGATCAAGCACACCACCCGGACGGCCCGCGCGCTCGTCCGCGACCTGCACTACCGGCTGGACGTCAACACCCTGCACAGGGACGAGGCCGCCACGGCACTGGGGCTCAACGAGATCGGCCGCGTGTCACTGAGGGTCACCCAGCCGCTGTTCGTCGACGACTACGCGCGTAACAGGCTGACCGGCGGCTTCATCCTCGTGGACGAGGCCACCAACGGCACCGTGGGCGCCGGGATGATCACCGAGGCGCGGTAGATCCTTTGTCGATTCCGTGACCGTCTGATTACTCTCCGCGCTAGAGTCTCCACGTTCCGTATTCGCGACGTGAGGGCTCTGCCGTGACCGATCGTTCGCCCGCCACCAGGGTCGTCTTCCTGGGCGGCCTCGGCCGCAGCGGCACCACGCTGCTGGAGAGGCTGCTCGGGCAGCTGCCCGGGGTGGCGCCCCTCGGCGAGGTGGTCCACCTGTGGGCCAGGGGAGTCCTGGCCGGCGAGCCGTGCGGGTGCGGCCGCCCGTTCCCCGACTGCCCGTTCTGGCGGGGGGTCGGCGAGCGGGCCTTCGGCGGCTGGCCACCGGCCTTGGCCGAGCGGATGCTGTCGCTGCGGCACCGGGTCGACCGCACCCGCCGGATTCCCCGCATCGGCCACCCCGACCTGGGGGAGTACGTCCGGGCCTTTCGCCGCGTCTATGAGGCGGCGGGCGCGCCGGTGGTGATCGACTCGAGCAAGCACGCGTCGCTCGCGTACTGCCTGGCGGAGTCGGGGGTGCGCGTTCACGTCGTGCACGTGGTCAGGGCGCCGCAGGCCGTCGCGCACTCCTGGCGCAAGACCGTGGCGCGGCCCGAGGACGGCCGCCCGATGACCCGCTGGGGCGCGGCCCGCACGGCACTTCACTGGACCGCCCAGAACCTCGCCTTCGACCGCCTCCCGGCCCCGGTGACGCGCGTCCGTTACGAGGACCTGCTGGCCGCGCCGCGTGCCACGCTGACGGCGCTGGCCACCACCCTCGGCCTCGAACCCGACCTGTCGTTCCTCGACGGCCCCACAGCCCACCTCACCACCGCCCACACCGCCTCGGGCAACCCGATGCGCTTCACCGTCGGCCCGGTGGAACTGGCCCGCGACGACGCCTGGCACTCCGCCCTGCCCCGCCGCCACCGGCGCCTGGTCACCGCCCTCACCTGGCCCCTCAGCACCCGCTACGGCTACGGAGGAGCGGCGGCATGAACGATGGCCGCGGTGCCCCGCGGGATGCTGCACCGTCCGTGGGCGTGGTGATCCCGACCAGGGGGAACCGTCCCGAGCAGCTCCGGGCGGCCGTCCTGGCCGCGCTGGGGCAGCGGTATCCGGGCCGGATCCTCGTGGTGGTCGTCGCCGACGGCGTCGCTCCCGAGACGGTCGCGGAGCAGGTGTCCGACGGGCTCGCCCCCGTGCCTGCCACGGGTGGGCGGCAGGACGTTCGGGTGCTGCCGAACCGGTTGAGCCCCGGCCTGCCGGGCGCGCGCAACACCGGGATCGCCGCCTGCAACACTGACCTGGTGGCCTTCTGCGACGACGACGACCTGTGGCTGCCCGGAAAGCTCGCCGCCCAGACCCGCGTCCTCGACGGCGGCACCGAGTTCGCGAGCTGCGGCATCGAGGTCGAGCACGGGGCGCATCGGGTACCGAGGCTGGCGGGCACTGACACGGTGACCGTGGCCCATCTGGTGCGCTCCCGCATGGTGATGGTGCACTCCTCGACGTTCCTGTTCAGGCGCGGCGCGCTCTGGGTCGACGAGAGCGCCCCACGCGGCCAGAACGAGGACTGGGATCTCGCCCTGCGCGCCGCCAGGCGCCGGCCCATCGCCAACGTCGACCAGCCGCTGGTACGCGTCCGCTGGGGGGCGTCCCACTACGTCACCTGCTGGGCCGACCGCATCGCCGGGCTCGAATGGATGCTCGCGCGTCACCCTGAACTGTCCACCGACCCGCGGGGGGCGGCGCGCGTCTACGGCCAGCTCGCCTTCCACCACGCCGCCCTCGGCCACCGTCGCGAGTCGGCCCGCTGGGCGGCCCGCGCTCTGACCGCCCGCCTCGGCGAGCCCCGTGCCCCCATCGCCCTCGCCGTGGCGGCGGGCCTCGTCTCCGCGTCCAGAGTTCTCACCCTGCTCCACGACCGGGGGCACGGCATTTGAACCCGCCACGCCCCCGAAGCACCCCGACGGCCGTCAAGGAGCTGCCGCCGGGGCCGGAGGCAGTCACCAACTCGGCCTTGGCCGAAGGGTCCAGTGCGGCGGGCAACGCCGCAGGTCGGACGGTGGCGGGCGGTTCGCGGGCCACCGGCGGGTCAGGGGTGGCTCTCAGGGTGGAGGCCGCCGGTGGGCCGGAGGCGGTTCTCACGGTGGAGGACGGCTGTCGAGGGCGGGCCGCGCGGGTGGTCGTCGGAGGGGTCGGCGTGGACCCGCTCACCGAGTGGCAGGTGGTCGAGTGGGTGCGCGGGGAGTTGGACGGCGGGCGGGGCGGGCGGATCGTCACCCCCAACGTGGACATCTGCCGGGCCGCCGCGCGTGACGTCGCCCTGCGGGAGCTGGTGAACTCCGGCGACCTCGTGGTCGCCGACGGGATGCCGCTCGTCTGGGCGTCGCGGTTGCTCGGCACGCCGCTTCCCCAGAGGGTGACCGGGGCCGACCTGATCTGGACGTTGAGCGCGATGGCCGCGAGCAGGGGCTGGCCGGTGTACCTGCTGGGCGGGGCGCCGGGAGCGGCGGTGGCCGCCGCGCGCGAGCTCGCGGGCCGGTGTCCCGGATTGAGGGTGTGCGGGGTGGAGGCTCCGCCGTACCGGTTCGACGAGAGTCGTGCGGGGCTGGAGCGGGTGCGGCGGCGGGTGGCCGCGGCGCGTCCGAGGCTGGTGTTCGTGGGGCTCGGCTTCCCGCGCCAGGAGCGGCTGATCGAGGAGTTGCGGCGCGAGCTGCCCGGTGCGTGGTTCGTGGGCTGCGGGGCGGCGATCGCGTTCGCCGCCGGGCAGGTGGCGAGGGCGCCCCTGTGGATGCGGCGGGCCGGGCTGGAGTGGCTGTTCCGGCTGCTCAGCGAGCCCGGACGGCTGGCCAGGCGCTACCTCGTCGACGACCTCCCGTTCGCGCTCCGCCTGCTCGGTGGATGCCTGATGCGCCGAGCCTTCGCGAGCCGTATCCGGTGACGCGGATTTGGGTCTTCTCGGGGCGTTGACGGGCTCGTAGGGTGCCGCAGTGACATCCTCCCCACGCTCGCTCGTGAGGGTTCCCGACGAACCGCCGAGGAGGTCTCCTCTTGAGGCCTGACACCACAGGCGGGTCGCCGCTCCGCCTCGCACGCGGGGAGTCACGGTGACCACGCTCACGCGGGCCGGCTTCGTCAGCCTGCTGGCCGCCGCCTACTGCGTGGTGCTGCTGGCTCTCGCCCTGGCCGCCGTGCTGGACCGGACGGGCGACGGGATCTTCGAGGAGCTGCTGACGATCCTCGCCTTCCCGGCGGGCCTGGTGACCAAGGCGCTGTCCATCGACGTCCGGTCGTTCGGCGAGGCGCTGGTGGCGCTGACCCTCTGCGGCCTGCTGCAGGCCGGACCGCTGTGGTGGTACGGACGAGGCAGGCCCCGCACCCCCGGAAGCCACGCCTGGGCCTCGGACGAGACCATCGCCGAGCTTATGGACCGCTACCCGCGCGGCCGGATGGCGTTCTGGCTGACCACCGGCTACGGCCTGTTCGCCCTGGGAGCCATCGCCGCCGGGGTGGTGGACATGGCCGGCGACATGACCGACAGCCTCAGCCCGGTGTTCGTCTACGCGCTGCTCCCGCTGTCGGTGCCGGCGCTGATCCTGGCCAACTACTTCCTGTACGTGTACGCGTTCGTGATCGCGGCGATCGTCCAGACGAAGCTGCTCTGGTTCCTGCTGCGCGGACGGGGCGCGCCGGTGGACCTGCCGGCCCACCTCAGGCCGTGGAATCGGCCGTCAACCGGCGGACGCGAGCGACCTCCGCAGGTGTGAGACCGCGCGAGGCCGCCTCCAGGGCCCGCCGCGAGTCCATCGGCCGGAAGGCCGTGCGCGACCAGCCGGACCAGGCGAAAGCGTGCCCCTTGTCGCCGGAGGCGGTGCAGGCCCGGGTGATCCGCCGCTCGGCGCGGGACGTCCACGGCAGCGCCGCGTAGTCGTACAGCCGGCGGAAGCCGGGCACGGGGTCGGCGGCCAGCTCCTCGTAGGACGTGACCAGGATGCCGGGGGTGCGGGAGAGGATCCGCGAGGTCGCCCGCCACAGTGCCGCCGCCTTGGCGACGCGGTCCTGGGAGCCGACCAGGGCGCGCAGCTCCAGCAGCTCCGGGTGGTCGCGGACGAGCAGCGGCTGTTCGAGCAGCTCGTGGAAGTACACCGTCCAGCCGAGCCGTTGCCAGCTCGCCACGAACGACACCGGGTCGCGGACCAGGGCGATCACCTTGCAGCCCAGGCGGGTGGCGAACCAGCTCGCCGACAGCACCGCGAAGGGGTCGTCGAGCAGTGCCCGCTGTCGCGTCAGCCGTCCCAGGGTGAAGGCGGTGCCGTACCTGAGCATGCGGGCCAGGTCGTACGGCGAGCGGTTGGCGCGCAGTTCGGGCAGGAAGCGGTAGCGCAGGGTGGCGGTGTCGCGGAAGGCGGGGAGCCAGTCGGCGGAGTTGTCCTCGCAGATGTACTGGAACCGGTGCGTCACGTCTGCGCGCAGGACTCCGGGGCAGCGTCCGGGCGGGTGCTGCGGGTTGAGCGGCTCGTTGACGTAGACCAGCCCGCCGCCCGCCGCCAGCATCTTGCCCGTCCAGCTCGTGCCGCTCCTGGGCAGGCCCGTCACCAGGATCGTCACGCCGCCGCCCGGGTTCGCAGGCGGAGTGCGGGCAGGCTGTGACGTCCGAAGGGGAGCAGGCCGTAGCGCTGGTGGAGCTGCCAGAGCGGCAGCAGGTTCTTCACGAGCACGCCGCCGGACCAGCCGAGGACCGCTCCGAGCGCGCCCTGCGCGGGGATCAGCGCCGTGTCGAGCGCGACCGTGACGATGATCGCGGCGATCAGGTTCAGCAGGCTGAGCGTGGTGTGCCCGGCGGCGGTGAGCACGACGTCCACCATGCCGCAGGCGGTGGCCACCATCATGGTGGCGGCCAGCACCAGCGCCACCGGCACGGCCGAGCCGTACGCCGGGCCGAAGACCCCCAGCAGCCAGGGCGCCAGCGCGGCGTAGCCGAGCCAGACCGGCCAGGTCAGCAGCACCAGCCAGATCGTGGTGGCCTGGTACAGCTGGCAGGCCAGTGTCAGCTCGCCGTTGGCCAGCGCCCTGACCAGACGCGGCTGCGCGGCCTGTGCCAGCCCCTGGTTGGCGAGCTGCCCGACGACCTTGAACCGGGTCGCGGCGGTGTAGACGGCCGCTGGGACGGGCCCGCCGAGCAGGGCGACGATCACCACGTCCAGCCGCTGGAACACGGCCTGGATCGCGCCCGCCGCCGAGCGGGGGGCGGTGTAGCGCCACAGGTCGCGTCCGGTTCCCGTCAGGTACGGGGTATGCGGCAGCCGTGCGCGCAGGCAGGCCGCGGCCAGGGCGAGCACCGGAAGGTACGGCAGCGCCCAGCCGAGCGGCAGCCAGCGTGGCGACGCGGCGAGGGCGGCGGCGGCCACCAGCACGAGCTGGGCGACTGGCAGCAGCACGCCGTCGAGGAGCACGGTGGGACGCATCGAGCCGAAGCCGCGCGTGGCGGCGAGCAGGATGTCGGCCGCGACCATCACGGGGAGCACCAGGGCGAGTGGGCCGAGCCGTGGGTGGAGCGCCGCGGCGGCGCCGACGGCGAGCGTCACGCTCGGCACCAGTGCCGCCCGGATATATCCGGATATGCCGCGATAGCCGTAGGTTCTGGCGCGGGCGATGAAGTAGATGAGGCCGTTGCCCGCGTCCAGCCTCGCGACGCCGGCGGCCATCAGGACGAGGGCGGTCGCCGTGAAGAAGACGCCCGCCTGCTCGGCGGTGAAGCCCCGGGTCACCACCACGACCAGGAGGAACTGCGCCACGGCGCTGGCGGCGGCGCCCGTGATCCCCGCGATCCCGCCCCTGGCGACCTGTCCCAGCCCGCTGGACGTCAGCGCCGCCGCGATCGGGCGAGTGCCGGGACCCAGCGCCGCCACGATTCGACGGTGGCCCGCACCGAGCGGCCTCACGACTAGGCGAACGACTCGGCGGTGGCCCGCACCGAGCGCCGCCACGAGCCGGCGGAGACCGGGAGTCAGCGTCGCCATGACGGTTCGCCGTCCAGCCACGGGATGAGCTGCGTGTCGTACACCTCGAAGTGGTCGCGCAGCGCCTGCCTGACCGAGTCCGGCAGCGGCCTCGGCAGCGACCGCCCGTTGTGCCGCTCGAACGCCGGGTAGCCCAGTCGCGGCACGCCGAGGAAGTCCAGCACCCGGTCGTAGGTCCGCTCAGGCTCGGCGAAGAAGCGGTGGCTGTCGATCACCAGGATCCGGTCGCGGCCGAACAGCGGCTCCAGCCGGTCGAGCTGCGCGGCGTACCGGCCGCGCGCCAGGTAGGCGTGGTGGCGGTGCGACTGGTGCGTCGAGTACGGACGCGCCCGCAGGCCCTCCTCGGCCCCCGCCAGCCGTCGCGCCTCCAGCTCGACCGCGTACTCGAAGTTGGACTCGGTCTCGAACCCCCTGGCCAGCTCGTGCGCGTGGGCCGAGCAGGCCCGCTCGACGGGGTCGCGTACCAGCACGATCAGCTTCACCCCCGGCAGGTCGGCGGCGATGCGCTCCCCAGCCAGCGGATGGAACAGGTAGTACGGCGACGACTCGAACGCCAGCGGGCGCGCGCCGTACCGGCTCCCGAGCAGCGCGGCGTGCACACGGAGCGAGAAGTGGCCCTGGTACCACGGCAGCCCGCGCGCGTAGCCGACGTCGAAGTAGTGCACGCCCTTGTGCAGCACCGGCTTGAGCAGCAGCGGATGCTGGGCCAGCGCCCGGTAGAGCGAGGTGGTGCCGCACCGCTGCGCCCCCACGATCAGGAACGACGGGAGGAGCCGGACACTGGACGTGAACCTCCCGGCGGTGCGCGACACGGACAGCACCGGCTGCTTCATGACCCTCATGCGAGCAACTCCTGATGATCGACGAGCGGGTTGAGCCAGGTATCGGGCGGGCCGAGCGGCTCCCAACCGTCGGCGGCGTGCCTGTCGGCCAGCGCGATGAGGTAGCGCAGCGTGGTCAGCCTCGCCTGCGCCGCGGACAGCCCGAGCGGCGCGAGCACCGACACGGCCTGCGCCAGACAGGCCCGGGCGGCCGTCGACGGGTCCATCCGGCGCAGCGCCCGCTGGAAGAAGTGGTGGACGGCGTCGAACCCGTACGGGACGCCCACCTGGTAGCGCTCCCAGTCCCACACGAGCAACCGCCCGTCGCCGGAGGGCGCGATGTTCCAGGGCGACAGATCGCCATGCCAGGCCGTGCCCACCGTGTCGCCCGGCGCGTCGCCCATCGCGTCGCCCACTGTGTCGCCCGGCGCGTCGCTCGCCGTCCCGCGAGCCCTGTCATCAGCCGGAGGGCTCGATGCCGCGCTCGCCGGGCCGCCCGTCGCGGCGATCTCCTTGACGGCCCTGGTGAGCAGCTCGGCGGAGACCCGCCCGCGCCGGATCGGCAGCGGCGACAGGGCCAGCACCGACAGCTCCCGCCAGACCCCGTGATGGAGCACGACGGGCGGGACGACGGTCTCCAGCGGGACGTCGGCCAGCCTGCTCAGCGTGGCGGCCTCGTTGGCGACCAGCGCGCCGGCCCGCTCGGTGTCGCCGATCTTCACGAACGCCAGTAGCTCACCGTCGGAGTACGCCTCCAGGACCGGCTTGCGGTTGGCCCGCCGCGCAGGCCGCACCCGCAGCACGCACTCGACGGGGACGCCGAACACCTCGCTCAGGTACGCCTCGATCGACCCCTCGACAGCCAGTGTCACCACCGGCGAGGGATGCCACCAGCGCCGCGGCGCCAGGCGGCGCGGCACGACCGGATGCGGCAGCACGCTGTACGCCCGCGGCGCCCCCGGGCCCGGGTAGAGCAGGCGCACGGTGTCGCGCAGGTAGCGCAGCCGGATCCGGGCGTCGCTCATGCGCTGTTCCTCAGGCTGCTCCTCTGGCTGTTCCTCCACAGGAGGGCGAAGGAGATGAGGTAGAGACTGAGCGGCGTCACCAGGCCGTCGTAGACGAACATGTAGAGCAGCACGAGCCCCATCACCAGCACCCCGGCGAGCCCGATCGGGCTGCGGTCGGCCCAGTGGCGGCGGATCGCGCCGACGAAGAACGCGACGTACAGCGCCGCTCCCACGAACCCCTGGGTGATGAGCAGCAGCCAGAGCTGACCGTCGCTGCCGAGCGGCGGATGGGCGCAGCCCGGGCACCACTCGCTCCTGCCGGTGGTGATCGAGCTCTGGTTGCCCAGCGCGTTGCGGGTGTTGCCGTAGCCGATGACGGGCGAGTGGGCGGCGGCGGCGATCGTGGCCGACACCGTGAAAGCCCTGATGTCATTGGAGTGCGGGTTGTCGAGCCGCTGCCCGACCAGCGAGGCCAGCGGGCTGAGCGCGAACACCAGCGCCCCCGCAACTGCGGCCCCCACCAGTGCCACCCTGGCCCGCCCGCCCAGCCGGACGACCAGGTAGAGCGCGCTCAGCCCGAGCCCGATCCACAGGCCCCTGTTGAGGGAGTACACGATCGGCACGGCGGCCGCGGCGAGCAGCAGGATCGAGGCGCCCTTGCGCCGCCGCCCTCCGTACACCCACCAGCCGACCACGAACCAGATCAGCAGCACCGACACGTTGCTGCCCCACGCGTTGGCCCATTCGAACGGCGCCTCTGGCCTGGGGGAGGCGTAGCCGAGCACCTTCTGTGTCTGCGCGGCGGTCGGGTGGATCAGGTTCTCCACGAACGCGTTCCCGCTGATCCACTCCGGCAGGACCCGTTCCAGCGGGGACGTGAACTCGAACCCGGGAAAGAAGACGCCGAGCAGCCCGCCCGCGACGGTGGTGACGAACAGCACGCCGAGCATCCGCACGAGCCGCAGCTGCGGCAGTTCCCGCTCGGTCAGGTTGCCCAGGTAGAGGACCGTGATCAGGAGGGCCACGTAGAGGGCCAGGCGCATGCCGTATCCGATGACGCGGCCCGTGCTCAGCTCCCCGTACGTGCCGGGCGGTGTCTCCGCCAGGGTCAGCGCGCTCAGCAGGTAACCAGCGAGCAGGAGCAGCCACAGCCCGAACCCGCGCGGCACCCTGATCGGCCGGCGCCGCCACAGGATGACCGCCATGGGCACGGCCAGCAAGATCACCGAGAGGCCGCCGAAGCCCAGCGCCCACCACACCGGGTAACCGATGAGCAGTGCGCCGATCGGCCACGCGGCGCCTTTCCCCGCGACGGCGCCTCTCCCTGCGACGGCGCCGATCGGCCACGCGGGGCCTCTCACTGCGGCGCGCCCGGCGGCCGCGTGAGCGCTTGCATCGGCGTGGTCTCGGGCGGCAGGCCGCGGTCGGGCTCGGGGCCCGCGACGAGCTTGCCGAGGGAGGCGTGCGGGCGCTGCTCCGGCGCCGGGACGGCTGTGGAGACGGCGGGCGGCGTCGTGGTGACCGCGCCGATGATCGACATGTTATGCCTGGCCAGATGGCGGACGGCGGCGGCCACGTGCTCCGCGCGGGCCCGGCCGAGGCCGATGACCAGCAGCGCCGCATCGGCTCTGGCAAGGTCGGCCACCTCGCACCCGGTCATGACCGACAGCGGCGTGGCGGCGGCGAGCGGCGCGGCCACGGGCATGGCACCCAGCTCGACGGGGACCGGCCTGACCAGCAGCCGCGTGCCAGGGCAGGCGGCGACCACGGTGGAGGCCATGTCGTGCAGCACGGCGCGGTCGTTCGGGTCGGACAGGTCGGCGATGACGGCCATCCCGGTGAGCCGTTCGACGTCGGCGGGCGTGCGCAGCCGGGTGTCGAGCCGGTCGCGGACGTGCGCCGCCGCCGCGCCGAGCAGCAGGCCCGCCATGAGCCCGGTGCCGAGGTACAGCGGCAGGCTGGGCGAGCTGGGCTGCGTGGGCGGGGCGGCCGGGCTGATGACCGAGCCGGGCGTGAGCGCGACCGTCTTCAACGCGTCGTAGCGCAGCGTGAGGCTGTACGCCTGCCGGTTGAGGACGCTCTGCTTGTGCGTGGCCAGTTGCTGCTCGGTGCTGCCCTTGCGCAGGGTGGTGAGCTCGGTGAGCACCTTGGCGAGGCCGGTGTTGACCTGCTTGAGCTTGGCCAGCGTGGCCTTCTGCTGTGCGGCCAGCGCCGCCTGCGCGGTCTCGGTGCGGTTGGCGAGGTACGCCTCGGCGTAGGCCCGTGACTGGGCCGCCGCGCTGGCGGGGTCGTCGGCGGTGACCGAGAGCCACAGGACGGCCGAGTTGGGCGGCACCGAGACGGTGACGGGTTCGACGGTGGACGCCCGCACCAGGGACGCGGCCTTGGCGGCCACCACGGAGGAGCGCGCGACCTGCGCCTCGGTGTCGAGGTTGAGGCTCTCGCGCTGGCGGTTGGTCACCTGGTTGCTCTGCTCCTGCACGCCGACGGGCGAGACCAGGACCTGGCTGGTCGCCGTGTAGGAGGGCGGGGTCAGCCGCGCGAGCGCCACCGCCGCCGTGCCGCCGGCCAGGGTGAACCCCAGGAGGAGCAGCCAGCGCCTGCGTAGCAGTGAGAGGTGCTCTCCCAGGTCGGAGCCGGAGCGGCGGGCCGGAGAGTCCGGCGGCAGGCTCATGGGGCGATCTCCCTGGAGTGTGTGCGCCGTGTCGCCGTACGGCGACACAGCGTCACGTCGAGGTGTCCGCCCACTATAGGGGCGTCGGACATTTCCTCGGTCGATTACTGAAGATTTTCTCCGGCGCGACCGCAATTTCGCCCCATTCAAACGCCATTTATCCGGACATTTCCGGGTGGCCTTGTCCCTGCGTCAGCCTGCGCGAACGTACGCTCCGGCTGACGTTCATGCAACGACATGGCAAGGTTCAGCTGTGAAAAGGCGGGGGTTCAGCGACAAGGGGGTCGGACGGTTTTGTGGCGACGGCGAATTCTTCCGAAAATGGTGGTGGTCGGCACCGCCCTGCTGATGCTGGCCGGTTGCTCGGGGGCGCAGGGCGCTCCCAGGCGCACGGAGACGTCCGGTCAGGCCGAGAACGGCAGGGCGGGCGTCAATGACTCGGCCGCCTGTGCGGTTACCGACAAGCTCATCCCGTCCTGCGGCGCCTGGTGGGGCATCGCGCCCGAGGTCTTCACCGGCGCCCCCGCGAGCCAGGCGGTGCGCGGCGCCGAGGCGCGCATGGACGGCACGGCCGACGTCCTGCACGTCTACCACCGGGGCAGCGAGCTCTTCCCCACCCAGCAGGAGATCGGCCTGGCGCGCGCCCCCGGCAGGCCGAGGCTGCTGCTGATCAACTGGAAGCCGTCGTTCGATCACACCTGGGCGCAGGTCGCCGCCGGCGCGATCGACCACAGGATCGACCGGCTGGCCGCCTACATCAGGCAGACCTTCCCCGAGCGGTTCTTCCTGACCATCCACCACGAGCCGGAGAACGACGTCGACGCGGGCCCCGGTTCGGGCATGCAGGCAGCCGACTACGCGGCCATGTACCGGCACGTCGTGCTGCGGCTGCGGGAGCAGGGGGTGCGGAACGCGGTCACGGTGATGACCTACATGGGGGCCCCGAACTGGGCGTCCGAGCCGTGGTTCGAGCAGCTCTACCCGGGCGACGACGTGGTCGACTGGGTGGCGATGGACCCGTACGCCGACTCCTGGGTGCGCGACTTCGACGGCCTGGTCAACAAGACCCGCAAGGAGTTCGGCCGCTGGCCGGGGTTCTACCGGTGGATGCAGTGGCGCTTTCCCGGCAAGCCGGTCATGGTCGCGGAGTGGGGCGTGTTCGAGCGGCCAGGCGACCCTTCGTTCAAGCGCAGGTTCTTCGAGTCGGTGCGCGCGCAGATCAAGCAGTACCCGCAGATCAAGGCGCTGGTGTACTTCGACTCGCCGCACGCTCCCCGCGGCAACACCAGCTTCGACTCTGACCAGGGGGCCGACCGGGCGTTCAGCGAGCTCGCGCGAGATCCGTACTTCCACTCGACGCGCGTGCCGCGGCCCTGACCCGCCACCGCCAGCCCGCCACCGTGACCAGGACGGCCGCCGCGAGCGCCCACAGGGTGGCCGCGTTGCCGACGCCGAGCAGTTTCAGCGCCGAGGCGAGCAGGACGATCGCGAGCACCGCCCTGATCAGGCCGCCCGGTGCCCTGGACGAGATCCGGGCGCCGAGGTAGACGCCGGGGATCGAGCCGATCAGCAGCGAGACGGTGAGGTCGAGCTGGAAGTCGCCGAACAGCAGGTGGCCGAGCGCGGCCGAGGTGACCAGCGGAACGGCCTGCACCAGGTCGGTGCCGACGAGCTCGTTCGCCTTGATCGCCGGGTAGAGGGCGAGCAGCGCCACCACGATCAACGACCCGGATCCCACCGAGGAGACCCCGACCACCAGCCCGCCTACCGTACCGACCAGTACGGTCGGAATAGGCCGCACGACAAGACGGCCCGAGCCCGCCACGAAGCCCTCCGCGGACGACGTGGACGACGTGGACGACGTGGAGGCCCGGCGTCCGGCGAGCCAGGACTTGGCGGCCAGGCCCGCGACGGCCAGCAGGAGCGCGACGCCCAGCGCGTACTTGACGCCGTCGCCGACGGCGAAGGCGCGGGCCAGGAAGACGCCGCAGAACGCGGCGGGCACCGAGCCCAAGCAGAGCCAGCCGACCAGCCGCAGGTCGACAGTCCCCCGGCGCAGGTGGACCGCGCTGCCGACCGGCTTCATCACGGCCGAGGCGACCAGGTCGCTGGAGACGGCGGCCAGCGGCGGGACGTTGAAGAACAGCATCATCATCGGCGTCATCAGCGCGCCGCCGCCCATGCCGGTGAGCCCCACGACGACGGCGACCAGGAACGACCCGGTGATCAGGGGGAGGTCGATCACCGCACCCATCCTCCACTCCGGAGCGCGCCGAGCACCTGCCCGACCGCCGCTTCGACGGAGACGCCCGTGGTGTCGATGGTGAGGTCCGCGTCGTCGGGTTCCTCGTACGGGTCGGAGACGCCGGTGAACTCGGGGATGAGCCCGGCGCGGGCCTTGGCGTACAGGCCCTTGCGGTCGCGCCGCTCGCACTCCTCCAGCGGCGTGGCGATGTGGACGAGCAGGAAGTCGGCGCCGACCGACTCGACCAGCTCCCGGACCTCCTCGCGGGTCGCGGCGTACGGGGCGATGGGGGCGCAGATGGCCAGCCCGCCGTGGCGCGCCGCCTCGGCGGCGACGAAGCCGATGCGGCGGATGTTGAGGTCGCGGTCGGCCCTGGAGAACGTCAGGCCCTTGGACAGCAGGCTGCGCACCACGTCGCCGTCGAGGTAGGTGACGGTGCGGCTGCCGAGTTCGAGCAGCGCGTCGCGCAGCCCCCTGGCGATGGTCGACTTGCCGGAGCCGGACAGCCCGGTGAAGAACACCACCAGGCCGCGCCGGTGCGGCGGGCCGGGCAGCGTGATCGGCTCGGGCCCCGCCAGGTGCTCGGTGGCGCCGTAGGCGGTGGCGACGTGCTCGCGCAGCTCCAGGTCGATCTCGGGCTCGTCGCGCGGCGCGAGCGGGACGGAGACGACGAGCGTGCCCTCGGGCAGCTGCTCCTTGGCGCGCAGCGCGGCCCTGACCACGCCGGGCCCCGCCTCGCCGTACGCCAGGGGGAGCAGCACGATCACCGCGTCCAGCTCCTTGGCGGTGGCGATGACCTCGGTGAGGTCGTCGAGCGGGCCGCGCATGGTGACGGCCAGCGCCGGACGCCCGCCCAGCTCGGCGCGGACCTCGGCCGGGGTGCGCCTGAGCCTGGCGAACGGGCCGTGCTCGGGGGCGCCGAGCCCCCTGACGGGGCCGGAGGTCAGGCCGTCGGGCTCCCGCCCGGACACGGTGAGCACGGCGAGCGGGACGCCTTCGGGGTCGAGCAGGCTGACCTCGTCGCCGGCCGACACCTCCTCGGGCAGGTGGAGCGTGACCGGCGCGGGCCACGGGGTGCCGTCGGAGAGCGTGCCTCGTTCGTGCACCGCGTGCAGGTCGTCGTGGCCGAGGAATCCCGTCAGCGGCTGGAACGCCCCGGAGAGCAGCAGCTCGAGGTCGGCCAGCTCGCGCGGGTCGGGGGTCCACTCCACGTTCCGTCATCCCAACTATTCCGATTGAATTGGTAGGAAAGGAGTCTACCGGCCATACCGGTGTGTCGCTAGATAAGTCGGGCGAAGTGGTTCTGCGGTTTTCTAATGACCATGGTGATCTCGTCGTGGGCGGCGGTGAACCGGCCGCGGGTCAGCCTGGAGACGAGGGAGAGGGTCAGGGCGCCGATGCGGCCCATCGGGGGGCTGCTGGTGGTGGTCTCGTCATCGCTGATCAGCAGGCCGCGGGTGAGGCAGAAGGCGTACATGCCGTCGCGGGAGGTCACCGGCTCGTAGACGGCCGGAAGCGGCTCCGGTGTGCGGCCCGCCGCCGGACGGCGCCAGACCAGTCGTTTCGCCCAGGCGGGGACGGCGCGGTCGAGCAGCCCGTAGGCGGAGCGGCGGTCGCGCATGCGCAGCAGGACCAGCCCGCCGGGGCGCAGCGCCCGGAGCAGCCTGTCGAGGACGAGTTCGGCGTGGTGGATGCGTTCCAGCAGGAAGGAGAGCTGGATCACGTCGTACGCCCTGGGGGGCAGCGCCACCGAGCGCAGGTCGCCCAGCGACCAGGTGACGAGGTCGGCCCGCTCCTCGATCGCGTACCTGATCGCGGGCAGGTCCTCGTCGACGCCGGTGCACCTGGTGTCGATCCGGTCCAGCGCCAGCGGCTCGCCGTGCGCGCACCCCGCGACCAGCACGTCGAGCCGCCGGTGGAGCTGCCCGGCCCACTGCTCGCGGATCCGTTGACCAAAGAGATCGCCCCTCGGGGCGACCGACCGAACATCAGACATGCCACCTACAGTAATCAACTCATAGCTCTTAGTAAGGGATTTCCCTGCTAGCGTCCTGGCCCGTGGACGACCCCGTGGATGCCCCAGTCGATGCCCCAGCGGATGTCAGCGTGTACGTGGGCAACGCCGATCTGGACGCGCCGGGCGAGCAGGGCTGGCTCCTGGGTCACTTCAAACCCCCGGGCGACCCACGACACAGCGAGGACGTCGAGATCAAGTGGGGCGTCCACCCTCCGGGCGACGAGCGCGCCGAATGGGTGCGCGGCGAGACGCGAACCGCCCTTCTCATCCTCATCAGCGGCAGGTTCAGGGTCGAGCTTCCCGGCCGGAGCGTGCTGCTGGCCGAGCGGGGCGACTACGTGGTCTGGGGCAAGGGCGTGGACCACTCCTGGTACGCGGAGGAGGAGTCGGTCGTCCTCACGGTTCGCTGGCCGTCCGTCCCGGGGTACAAGGCGTCCGCCTAGGAACTGCCCGGTCAGCCCCGAGCAGGGAAAAGGCCGTGCGGTGGGGAGGGGGCGGGTGGGTAGTCTTGACGGAAGACCCCCGCGACCGAGTCCGACGGGGGTGGTCGTGTTGCCGTCGTGGGGCTGAGGGCGTGTCTGATGAGTCTTTCCGGGCTGCTTGAACTGGTCGCCGCCGACCCGAAGCTGGCCGCCGCTCTCGAAGAGGGCGGCGATGTCGCGCTGGTCGCGCCGTCGGCGCTGCGCCCGTTCGGCGTGGCCGCGCTGGCTGGGCATGACCAGCGGACCGTGCTGGCCGTCACCGCCACCGGGCGCGAGGCGGAGGACCTGGCCGCCGCGCTGACCAGCCTGATCGAGCCCAGCTCGGTGGCAGTCTTCCCGGCCTGGGAGACGCTGCCGCACGAGCGGCTCTCGCCGCGCAGCGACACCGTGGGCCAGCGGCTGGCCGTGCTCAGGCGGCTGGCGCACCCGATCAAGGACGACCTGGCCGCCGGGCCGCTCAACGTGATCGTGGCACCCGTCAGGGCGCTGCTCCAGCCGATCGTGAAGGGCCTCGGCGACCTGGAGCCGATCAGGCTGCGCGCGGGCGACGACGCCGACCTGGAAGAGGTCGTGGAGCGGCTGGTCGAGAACGGCTACCACCGGGTCGACATGGTGGAGCGGCGCGGCGAGGTCGCGGTGCGCGGCGGGCTGCTCGACGTGTTCCCGCCGACCGAGGAGCACCCGCTGCGGCTGGAGTTCTGGGGCGACACGGTCGAGGAGATCCGCTGGTTCAAGGTGGCCGACCAGCGCTCACTGGAGGCGGCGCAGGACGGCCTGTTCGCGCCGCCCTGCCGCGAGCTGCTGCTGACCGGCGAGGTGCGGGCCAGGGCGCGCGAACTGGCCGAGCGGCACCCGGCGCTGGCCGAGGTGCTCGACCAGCTCGCGGAGGGCACGTCGGTCGAGGGCATGGAGGCGTTCGCGCCCGCGCTGGCGGGGGAGATGGACCTGCTGCTCGACCACCTGCCCGCCAGGGCGGCGGTGTTCGTGTGCGACCCCGAGCGGATCAGGGGCCGGGCCGAGGAGCTGGTCCGCACGTCTCAGGAGTTCCTGGAGGCGTCCTGGATCAACGCGGCGGCCGGCGGAGAGGCGCCGATCGACCTCGACGCGGCGGCGTTCCGCTCGCTGGAGGACATCCGCGGCCACGCCGACGTGCTGGGCCAGCCGTGGTGGACGATGGCGCCGTTCGGCGGCGGCATCGAGCTCGACGCCCAAGACTCCGAGGCGTACCGGGGCGACACCGCCAGGGCGCTGGCCGACGTCAAGGGCTGGCTCTCCGAGGACAAGGCGGTCGTGCTGCTGAGCGAGGGGCACGGCCCCGCCGAGCGGATGGTCGAGGTGCTCAAGGGCGTGGACGTTCCCGCCCGCCTGCAGGAGTACCTCGACAAGGCGCCCGACCCCAAGGTCGTCCACATCACGACCGGGCTGCTGGAGCACGGGTTCATCACGCCGAACCTGGCCGTGCTCACCCACCTGGACCTCGTCGGGCAGAAGGCGTCCACCAAGGACATGCGCAGGCTGCCGTCGCGGCGGCGCAACATGGTCGACCCGCTGCAGCTCAAGGTCGGCGACCACGTGGTGCACGAGCAGCACGGCGTCGGCCGGTACATCGAGATGGTGCAGCGCACCGTCCAGGGGGCGACGCGCGAGTACCTGGTCATCGAGTACGCCAAGGGCGACCGGCTCTACGTCCCGACCGACCAGCTCGACGAGGTCACCCGTTACGTCGGCGGCGAGGCGCCCACGCTCAACAGGATGGGCGGCGCCGACTGGGCGAAGGCCAAGTCGCGGGCGAAGAAGGCGGTCAAGGAGATCGCGGGCGAGCTGATCCGCCTCTACTCCGCCCGCATGGCCTCCCCGGGCCACGCCTTCGCGGCCGACTCGCCGTGGCAGCGTGAGATGGAGGACGCCTTCCCCTACGCCGAGACCGGCGACCAGCTCGAGGCCATCGACGAGGTCAAGCGCGACATGGAGCGCGGCGTCCCGATGGACAGGCTGATCTGCGGCGACGTCGGCTACGGCAAGACCGAGATCGCGGTGCGCGCCGCGTTCAAGGCGGTGCAGGACGGCAAGCAGGTCGCCGTGCTCGTGCCGACGACGCTGCTGGTGCAGCAGCACATGTCCACGTTCACGGAGCGGTTCTCCAGCTTCCCCATCGCGCTCAAGCCGATCTCCCGCTTCCAGAGCGACGGCGAGGTCAAGGGCACCCTCGAAGGCCTCCGCTCGGGCGCCGTCGACGTCGTGATCGGCACCCACCGGCTGCTCAGCCCCGAGGTCAGGTTCAAGGACCTTGGCCTGATCATCATCGACGAGGAGCAGCGGTTCGGCGTCGAACACAAGGAGGCCATGAAGCACCTGCGCACGCAGGTGGACGTGCTGGCCATGTCCGCCACGCCGATCCCGCGCACACTGGAGATGGGCCTGACCGGCATCCGCGAGATGTCCACCATCCTCACCCCGCCGGAGGAGCGCCACCCGATCCTCACCTTCGTCGGCCCGTACGAGGAGAAGCAGATCGCGGCGGCGATCAGGCGCGAGTTGATGCGCGACGGCCAGATCTTCTTCGTGCACAACCGGGTGGCCTCGATCAACCGGGTGGCCGCGCGGCTGCGCGAGCTGGTCCCCGAGGCGCGCGTCGCGGTGGCGCACGGGCAGATGAACGAGCACCAGCTCGAGAAGATCATGGTGGGCTTCTGGGAGCGGGAGTACGACCTGCTGGTCTCGACCACGATCGTGGAGTCCGGCCTGGACGTCCCCAACGCCAACACGCTGATCGTCGACCGCGCCGACAACTACGGCCTGTCGCAGCTCCACCAGCTCAGGGGACGTGTCGGGCGAGGCAGGGAGCGCGGTTACGCCTACTTCCTGTATCCGCCGGAGAAGCCGCTGACCGAGACCGCGCACGAGCGGCTGGCCACGATCGCCCAGCACACCGAGATGGGCGCCGGCATGTACGTGGCGATGAAGGACCTGGAGATCCGCGGCGCGGGCAACGTGCTCGGGGCCGAGCAGTCGGGCTTCATCGCGGGCGTCGGCTTCGACCTGTACGTCCGGCTGATGGCCGAGGCCGTCCAGGAGCAGAAGGCCAAGCTGTCGGGCGTCGAGGTGCAGGAGGAGCAGCAGGACGTCAAGGTCGAGCTGCCGATCAACGCGCACATCCCGCACGACTACGTCACCTCCGAGCGGCTGCGGCTGGAGGCGTACAAGCGGATCGCGGCGATCGCCACGCAGATCCACATCGACGAGGTCCGCGCCGAGCTGACCGACCGGTACGGCAAGCCGCCCGTCGAGGTGGAGAACCTGCTGGAGGTCGCCCGCTTCCGGATCAAGGCCCGCCAGGCGGGGCTCACCGACGTCACCCTGCAGGGGCAGAACATCAAGTTCGGCCCGGCCAGGTTGAAGGAGTCGCAGCAGGTGCGCCTCGACCGGCTGTACAAGAAGGCGATTTACAAGCACGCCGCCGAGACCCTGCTGGTTCCGGCGCCGAAGACCAAGCCGCTCGGCGGGCAGCCGCTGCGCGACCTCGACCTGCTCAAATGGTGCGGTGACCTGGTCGAGGCGATGTTCCTGGAGCCCGCACGGGTAAGCTAGCGGCGGTTTTGTCGGAAAGGGACTCACGTGAAGTCGATTCGAGTGGCCGTGGCCGCTGCCGCGGTGGGTGCGAGCTTCGTCGCGCTGACCGCCTGCTCCTCCCCCATGCAGGCCGGTGCTGCGGCCGTGGTCGGGAACGAACGTATCTCAACGGGCGATCTGAACAGGAACGTCCAGGAGTACGAGGCCGCCCTGAAGCAGGCCAAGATCGAGCCGTCGCAGCTCGGCGTGCCGATCAACCAGTTCGTGCTCTTCCGGATGGCGAACGAGGCCGCGTACAAGCAGATCGCGGCCAAGCACAACGTCCAGGTGAGCGAGTCGGAGATCGACGCCGCGCTGAAGGACCCGGGCCAGCAGCAGTCGCCTGAGATGAACCTGCTGTCCAAGGGGGTCGCTCCCGCCAACGCCCGCGGCTACCTGCGGGCCACGCTGGGCGTGATCAAGCTGCGCAGCCAGATGGGCGGCCCTGAAGACCAGAACGCCCAGGCCAAGTTCACCCAGGAGCTCGGCTCGGTCGTCCCGGTCTACAACCCCCGCTACGGCGAGTTCGGCCAGCAGGGCTTCGTCGACCCGGGCAGGTTCGGCAAGCCGGTGCAGCCGCCTCAGCAGGCTCAGCAGCAGGGCTAGCCGTGCCGCTGATCGTCGTCACCACCTCGCCGCGGGTCCCAGCCGGGCTGCTGAGCCATCAGGCGTGGCAGGCGCTCAGGTCGGGCCGGGTGCTGACCGGGTCCGCCGACCATCCGCAGCTGCCGTACCTGGCGGAGGCGGGCGTCGAGGTGAGCGTGGTCACGCCTGACGCGTCCGCGCTGGCCGGGCAGGCGGTCGGCGAGACGGTGGTGTGGCTGGCCGCCGACGACGACGCGGACTTCATGCGCGCCCTCGGGCACGCCGCGATCGCGCTGGACGAGCCGCCGCTGATCGAGGTCGTCCCCGGCTCCTACGACCTGCCGGGCGCCCGGGTGCTCGACCTGGTCGCGGTGATGGACAGGCTCCGCGTCGAGTGCCCGTGGGATCGCAAGCAGACCCACGAGTCGCTGGTGCCGTACCTGCTCGAAGAGGCCTACGAGGTGCTGGAGACGATCGAGCAGGGCGACTACCCGGCGCTCCGCGAGGAGCTGGGCGACCTGCTGCTCCAGGTGGTGTTCCACGCGCGGGTCGCCGAGGGCTTCGACATGGACGACGTCGCCGCCGGGATCGTGGAGAAGCTGGTGCGCCGCCACCCCCACGTGTTCGGCTCGGTGCGGGCCGAGAGCGCCGACGAGGTCAACGACAACTGGGAGGCCATCAAGGCGGCCGAGCGGGCGTCCAAGGGGAGCGAGTCGCTGCTCGACGGCGTCCCGATGGGCCAGCCCGCGCTGTCGCTGGTCGCCCAGCTCGTCCGGCGGGCGGAGCGCGCCGGAGCCCCAGGAGGCCTGGCCGCCGCGGTCGGGCAGGGGGTCGGGCGCGAGCTGTTCGACCTGGTCCGCCGCGCCCAGGAGGCGGGCATCGACGCCGAGGCCGAGCTGCGCGCCGCCGCCCGCGCCTACCGCGACCGGGTGCGGGCCTGGGAGTCGCGCGAACCCTGAGCCGTCCCTCCCCAGATCATGTGGCACACCCGTGCGGCGAGTGTCAGGATCTTTAGGGCTAAAGGGGGATTTGGGGCTAAGGGGGAGATGTGAGTGTCGCAGGTGCGCGAACTGGCTCCGGACGAGCTGCGCGAGATCGGGGGCTACCACCTGCTCGGCGGTCTGGGCGACGGCGGCCAAGGGTCGGTGTTCCTCGCTGAGGACGTCCGCGGCCGCCAGGTGGCGATCAAGGTGCTGCACGCCCGCCTGCTCAGCGATGAGCGGGCCACGCAGCGCTTCCACCGGGAGATCGTGCTGGCGCAGAAGGTCGCGGCGTTCTGCACGGCCAGGGTGATCGAGTCGGGGCAGGTGGCCGGCCGTCCGTACATCGTGAGCGAGTACGTGCCGGGCCCGTCGCTGCAGGAGCTGGTGTCGAGGCAGGGGCGGCGGACGGGTGGCGCGCTGGAGCGGCTGGCCGTGGGGACCGCCGCCGCGCTGGCCGCCATCCACCGGGCGGGCATCGTGCACCGCGACTTCAAGCCGAGCAACGTGCTCGTCGGCCCCGACGGGCCCAGGGTGATCGACTTCGGCATCGCCAAGGTCGCCGAGGCGGGCACCACGGCGAGCACCGTGGTCGGCACGCCCGCGTACATGGCGCCCGAGCAGATCGCCGGCGAGCCCGCGACCCCCGCCTCGGACCTGTTCGCCTGGGCCGCCACGATGGCGTACGCGGCCAACGGCCGGGCGCTGTTCGTCGGCGAGTCGATACCGGCGGTCATGCACCGCATCCTGACCGCGGAGCCGGACCTGTCAGGCGTGGCCGAGCCGCTGCGCTCTCTGCTGGCCGCCTGCCTGGCCAAGGAGCCCGCCGAGCGGCCCGACGCCGCCGCCGTGCTGCTGTCGCTGCTGGCAGGCACCGCGAACGGCGACGACGACGACTTCCTGACGCGGGTCGAGCAGGAGGCGGGTCCCGCGCGCCGCTCGGGCCAGGAGGCACGCGCGCGCGGCGCGGGCGGGGAGGCGGAGTCCGCCTGGGCACGCGGGGCCG
>NZ_JBEXUP010000114.1:0-27468 GCF_040614375.1 Nonomuraea sp. NPDC005983 | reverse complement strand
CCGCGATCTGGCCCGCCGACTCCCGCGCGCAGCGGCGACAGCGGGCGGCCACGATGGCGATCAGCGTCGCGGCCGCCTGCTCGTTCCTCACGCTCGCGGCGACGGAACTGGACACCCCGCTCTCCGCCGTCGCCGGAACCTGGCCCATGACCGTCTGCGGAGTCCTGATGCTGCTCGGGACGGCCCTCGTCGCGCCCCGCCCCCGGCTGACGCCCGGTGCCGCGGTCATCGTCCTGCGTCAGGCGGTGCGCCGCCTGGCAGCCCCGGCGATCGTCGGAGCGGGCGTGGTGGCCTGCGTGCACAGCGGCGTGGACGTCGCCGGCGTGTCCGCGCCGGTACGGCTCGCCCTGCTCGCCTGCTGGTGGAGCGCCCTGGCGGCAGGCGCCGTCCAGTGCTGCCGGATCGTCGCGGGGCTGGGCGCGGGCGTGGCCGTGCCACCACGGCCGGGGCGGCTGCACCTGGGCATCTGGACCCTGGCCGGCGCCGGCGCGGGCACGGCGGCCGTCGTCTTCAGCGTCTTCGTCACCGGCGCGCGGCACGACCCCATGTCGGGTGCGATGGGGGCCGCCTTGTTCGTGCTGGTTTGGGCGTTCGTGGCGACGGTCCTCGACCTCCGCCGCCTGCCGCAGGCCGGCTGAGCACCGTCAGTCGACGCCCGCCTGCGTGTTGATCACCGGGAAGCCGTCCTCGCAGCGGATCTCCACCTTGATCTTGTCGCTGTCGGACTCGAACTCCAGCGTGGCGGTGGAACCCGGCCCCTTGTCGATGTCGCCGGCCGCGTACCCCTGCGCCGGGCTCCACGACAGCAGCAGGGCCTGATCATGACCCGCGCAACCGCCGACGACCGAGCCGCCGCGGGTCGGGAACGCCTTGCTCGCCGTCGCAGCCGGGGCGTGCGGGGTGGCGGGCGGGGTGGCGGGCACAGTCGTCGCGCCGGCCAGCGCCTCGTCCACCTGCTGCGCGCTCAGCGGCGTAACCACGTGCCGGCTCAGCCCCTCACCCAGCAGCGAGATCGCCCACGTGCTGGTCGCGGTGGTGACGGCGGCCACGGCCAGCCAGCCGAGAACCACGAGCAGGCGCTTCACGGCCGCCAGCCTGCCAGGTCGAACACCAACACTTCGCCAAATCTGCCCCAAGACACGGCCGAGCTGCCCCAAGTGCTGGCTACGGTGACGGGGTGGCGTACCTGCTGCTCGTGGAGGACGACGCCGCGGTCCGCTCCGCCCTGATGCGGACTCTCGCAGAACGCGGCCACGCGATGCACTCCGCCACCACCGGCATGGCGGGTCTGCGCGCGGCCATCGACGACCGACCAGACCTGGTCATCCTCGATCTCGGCCTGCCCGACCTGGACGGCTACGAGGTGATCCGCATGCTGCGTGCCGTCAGCGCGGTCCCGCTCATCGTCGCCACCGCGCGCGACGACGAGGAGGAGATCGCCCGCGTCTTGGACGCCGGCGCCGACGACTACCTGGTCAAGCCGTTCCGTGCGGTGCAACTCGACGCGAGGATCCGCGCGGTGCTGCGCCGCATGCGGGGCGAGGACGACCAGGCGCAGCCCATCGTGGTGGGCGAGCTGCGCATCGACCCGCGCAGCCGCGAGGTCACCATGGCGGGACGGGCCCTGGACCTGCGGCCCAAGGAGTTCGAGCTGCTCGTCTACCTCGCGACCCGGACCGGCCAGGTGGTCAGCAAGCGCGAACTGCTCACGCAGGTCTGGCAGGTCCCGTACGGCGGCGCCGACAAGACCGTGGACGTGCACCTGTCGTGGCTGCGCAACAAGCTGGGTGAGTCGGCGCAGCGGCCGAAGTACGTCAGGGCGGTGCGTGGCGTGGGCGTCAAGCTGGTGGACCCCGGACGATGAGGCGGCGGCTGCTCCTGCTGGTGGCGTCCACGGTGTCGCTCGCCCTGGTGGCGTTCCTGGTGCCGCTCGCCCTGCTGACCCGGACGCTGGCCGCCGACCGGGCCACCGCCGACGCCCTGGTACGCGCCCAGTCGCTCGTCCCGGTCGTGGCCAGCGGCGACCAGGACAGCCTGGAGCTGGCCGTGCAGCAGACCCACAACATGACGATCTTCCTGACGGGCGGCACCAGGCTGGGAACCCCCGTGCCGAAGTCGAACGCGGTGCGGCTGGCCTTCACCGGTAAGAGCCTGACGGCGCGGGCGCCCGGCGGCAGGGAGATCGTGGTGGCGGTCGAGGGCGGCTCCACCGGCCGCGCGGTCATCCGCGCCTTCGTCACCGACGCCGACCTGACCAACGGCGTCGGCCGGGCCTGGCTCATCCTCGGCCTGGTGGGCGTCGGCCTGCTCGCGATCAGCCTGCTGGTGGCCGACAGGCTGGCCCGGGCCCAGGTCCGGCTCATCGGCGGGGTCGCCCAGGTGTCGCACGAGTTGGCCGCGGGCGACCTGTCCGCGCGTGCACCCGCCGCGGGCCCCGACGAGATCCGCGAGGTGGCGACCGCACTCAACCGTCTGGCCGGACGCATCCGGGTCCTGCTGGCCCAGGAGCGCGAGGCGGTGGCCGACCTGTCGCACCAGCTTCGCACACCCCTGACCGTGCTGCGGCTGGAGGTGGACGCGCTGCCCGACAGCGAGCAGACGGAACGGGTGAACGCGGCCCTGGAGTCCACCGAGCGCATGGTGACTCAGGTGATCAAGGAGGCCCGGCGCTCCCGGCAGGACTCGAAGGGCGAGTGCGACGCCTACCGGGTGGTGTCCGAGCGGCTGGCCCACTGGTCGATGCTCGCCCGCGACCAGGAGCGGCCGGTGACCGACAAGATCGTCGCCGCGCCGCTGCCCATCGGGCTTCCCGAGCAGGCCATGCTGATCTGCGTGGACGCGCTGCTGGAGAACGTGTTCGCGCACACGCGCGAGGGCACCGGCTTCGACGTGCGGCTGCGCCACCGGCAGGGCGGCGGCGCCGTGCTGGAGGTGACCGACCAGGGGCCGGGATTCGCGCAGGACGACCCCGGCAGGCGAGGCGTGAGCGGGGGCTCGTCCACCGGGCTCGGGCTGGACATCGTCCGTCGGGCCGCCGAGCGGTCAGGCGGATCGCTGGAGCTCTCGTCGGCCGCCGGCGGCGGGGCCCGGGTCGTCGTGGAGCTCGGGCCGCCGTCGCGTTAACCCGACGTTAGGGATCCCACAGCCCACCGCTATCCATTGTTTCCGCAGGCTGAGGGCGTCAGAAACGACGTCAACCGGTCAGGAGACCTGGATGCGCAAGCCTATGATCATCGCCGGACTCGCCACGGCGGCCGTGCTCGTGGCAGGCGGCGGCGCCGCCTTCGCCTCGGCTCAGAGCCACGCCCCCACCGCCACCCCGTCCGCCGGGCAGCCGGAGAAGACGGCGGTGCCGGACGCCAAGACCACGTCGCCAGCGCCATCGTCCAAGCAGGAAGCGGAGGGCGGCGCGGACGACCAGGCGTCCAAGCCGGAGGCCGAGGACGGCGCCGACGACCAGAAGGGCGAGCAGGCCGAGGACGGCGGCCGGCAGGGCAACCACGACCAGGCCGGTGACCAGCATGAGAATGAGGGCAAGGACGACCCGGCCGAGCCCGAGGACGACTGAGCGGGCACGCAGAGGGCCGCGCGGGTATCGACCGCGCGGCCCTTCGCTGTGAGGACGTCGCACCGGCCGTGGTGGAAACTGTCTCCCAGTGGAGAGCGGAGCCGGAGGAGGCCAGGGTGAGTGACGACGATCGGCCTGCCGCGCGGGTCCTCTGCTTCGACGCCGACGGCAGGGTGCTGCTGCTGCACTGGCACGATCGGGTCAGCGGGCTGGACCTCTGGGAGCCGCCGGGGGGCGGGCTGGAGCCGGGCGAGACGGCTCTGGAGGCGGCCAGGCGGGAGCTCACGGAGGAGACCGGGCTGCCGGGATCGTCCGTGGAGGACCGGTCCGTCGAGGTCCACCGTGACTTCTGCTGGCTCGGGGTCCGCTATGTGAAGATCGAGCCGTTCTTTCTGGCCCGCCTGGCGACGAGCCGTCCGGAGCTGGGCCCTGGTGCGTTGACCGACGAGGAGACCGGCGCCTACCTCGGGTACGACTGGTTCGCCCCGAACGAGCTGCCCGGCAACGTCGAGCCGCCCAAGCTGGCCGAGGTGATCGAGAAGCTCGGGTGACGGCTAGCCGAGATCCACGACGAGCCCGGCCTCGGCCACCGCCAGGTCGCCTGCGTACCGCGCGGACGCGGCCGCCAGGGCGGGCTCGCGCGGGGTGTCCGGCCACAGGTGGGTGAGCAGCAGCCGCGCCACGCCCGCCGTGGCCGCCGTGCGCCCCGCGTCCAGGGCGGTCGAGAGGTAGGGCGCGTCCTCCTCGGGCACCCGTTCCGGGTAGGTGGCCTCGGCCAGCAGGACGTCGGCGTCTCTGGCCAGGTCGGCCAGGTCGGGGCTGGGGCCGGTGTCACCCGTGTAGGCGATCACCCGGCCGCCGCCGCTCAGCCGCAGCCCGGCGTTGGGGACGTGGTGCGGAAGCGACCAGACGTCCAGGCTGAAGGGGCCGAGCTCGTACGGCCTGCCGGGCGCCAGCTCGCCGACGGTGAAACTGCCGGCCAGCATGCCCGGACGGTCCAGGGCGAGCACGGCGTCGAGCGCGCCAGGCGGGGCGTGCACGGGAAGTGCGGCAGGCGGCGCGTCGCCGAGGGCGCGGGCGCGCAGCAGCGGGTTCAGGTCGGCGCAGTGGTCGGGGTGGCCGTGGCTGACCAGCACCGCGTCGACGCGCTCCGCGGCGGTGATCTCCAGCAGCCTGGGCAGCGTGGCGTACCCCGGGTCGATCAGCACCTGGAAACCCTCGTGCTCGACGAGGTACCCGCTGCACGCCTGCCCCGCCGCGGGCCACGCCCCGCATCCGCCCAGCACGGTAAGCCTCATGAAGCACGTCTCCTGTGGTTTCGGGCCGAAGATCCGCCCGAGATTACTCCGCGTGGCCGAGTTCGGCCAAAGTGACGGCCATGAGACCGCGGAGCAGGGGGCCGGCCACCTTCTCGTGCGCCGTCTCCACCGGCAGCCCCTGCGCGATGCGGCTCTGGTAGCGCGCGCGGTCCTGCTCGTCCGTGTACGGCTGCGCGGTCATCCCGACCACGACCGTCGCTCGCGTGCCGCCCCTCGGGAGCACCGCCACGGCGTGGGTGCGCAGGCAGGTCTCGTCGGCAGCGCCGTACCAGCCGCACTTGACCCCGGCGCCGGGCGCGGCGAGCGCCTCGCGGGTCCCGTACGCCTGGTCGGCCCCGACGGCCCGCATCCACTCCAGGACGGCCCCCGCCACCGGGTCTCCGGCGACCGCCGACTGCGCGAGCGCGGCGTACGCGGTCGCGACCTCGTCGGCGGCCACCTCGACCGAGCCGAACCGCGACGGGTCGCCGTTGGGCAGCGCCCAGGCGACGCCGGTGCGCTGGTAGATGTCGTCGAGGACGACGGGCGGGCCGACGGCGAGCCAGAGATGCAGGGTGTCGGAGTTGGACGAGATCACCACGGCGGGCTCGGCATGGCGGCGCCAGCGTTCCTCGTCGGGGATGTGGGGCGCGGTCACCCACGCGTACAGCGGTTTGAGCAGCGAGGCGCAGCGCAGCCTCGCCAGGCCCGACCGGACGCTCACCGTGCGGGCGTGCGGCCCGCCGAAGCCGCGCCTGATCCCGGCGGCCTGGGCGCTCGCTCCTTGGGGCAGGTCGCGGAGCAGCTCGTCGAAGCTCACGAGTACCCACCGTAGTCGGCCGTGGAGTCCGGTGACGGCCTTCGCGCTTGCGGAGCGAAATGCTCCGCAATAGGGTTGCCGACATCCGGAGTGAAATGCTCCGATAAAGGAGGGTCTGGCATGCGTGCGGTGGTGCTACGGAAGTTCGGCGGGCCGGAGGCGCTGGTCGCCGAGGACGTCCCCGACCCGGTGGCGGGCCCCGGCCAGGTCCTGATAGAGGTGTCGGTCGCGGGCGTCACGTTCGTGGAGACGCAGGTCCGCGCGGACCGGGGGCCGCGCCGTCCCGAGCTGCCGGTGATCCTGGGCAACGGCGTCGCGGGCACGGTGCTCGCCGTCGGCCAGGACGTGCCCGGGTCGCTGGTCGGCACCCAGGTCGTCAGCACGCTGGGCGGCGCGGGCGGCTACGCCGAGCTGGCGGTGGCGAGCGCCGGCGACCTGATCCCGGTGCCCGGCGGCCTGCCTCTGGAGGACGCCGTCGCGCTGCTGGCCGACGGCCGCACCGCCGTCGGGCTGATGCGCGCCGCCGCGCCACGGGCCGGGGAGTGGGTGCTGGTGGAGGCGGCCGGCGGCGGCGTGGGCAGCCTGCTCGTGCAGCTCGCACGCGCCGCCGGGGCCAGGGTGATCGGCGCCGCGAGCAGCCCTGACAAGAGGCGCCTCGCCGAACGGCTCGGCGCCGAGCTGACCGTCGACTACACCGCACCCGCCTGGACCGACGGCCTGCCCGCCGTGGACGTCGTCTTCGACGGCGTCGGCGGCGCGATCGGCGCGGCGGCCCTGTCGCTGCTGCGCGACGGCGGCAGGATCAGCGTGTACGGCATGGCGGGCGGCCCGATGACCACCCCCGGCGACCGGGTGACCCAGGCCCCCTTCCCCCAGGCGGACCTGCGCGAACTGGCCAGAGAGGCGCTGGCGCACGCGGCGGCCGGACGCCTCCGCCCGACGATCGGCCTGCGCCTCCCCCTGGAGTCCGCCGCCGAGGCCCACGCCGCGATCGAGGCCAGGGCGGTCACCGGCAAGACCCTGCTCCTGCCCGCGGCGCGCTAGCGGAGCGCCGCGGCGAAGCGCGAGCGCAGGTCGCCGAGGCGGCTGACGGGTTCGTTGCTGTAGACGAGACGGACGTACCGCGGCGCGACCGTCTCGCCCCAGGCCGTCATCGGGGTCGCCGCGATGCGACCGTGCTCCAGGAGCCGGGTCGAGAGGGCGGGGGCGGTCAGGTCGAGCGCCACGGCGTCCACCAGGCAGGACCAGCCGCCGGCCGCGCGCACCACCGGCAGGTCGGACAGCTGGTCGAGCACGATGTCGTGGCGGGCCTGGTACTCGGCGACCGCTTCGCCGACGCCCGCGCCCGAGGGGTCCGAGAGGGCCGCGGCGGCGCCGAGCTGGGCGAAGCCGCTCGACACCGTGGTGTTGTAGACGACCGCGACCCGGATTCTGGCCATGATGTCCGGCGGGCCCGCGATCCAGCCGATCCGCCAGCCGATCATCCGGTACTCCTTGGACATCGAGCCGATGATGATCGTCCGGTCTGCCAGGCCGTCCACCTGGCAGGGGTTGATGCGGGGGTGGCCGTCGTAGACGATGCGCTCCATGGCGGCGTCGTAGATCAGGTACGCGCCCGTCCTGGCGCAGGTCTCGGCCACGGCGGCCCAGTCGTCCCGGTCCAGGAGGACGCCTGACGGCATCGAAGGGCTCATCAGCAGCACCGCCGTGGCGGCGCCGACCTGGGCGAGGGCGTCGCGGTCCAGGCGCCAGTAGCCGCCCTCGACCCTCAGCGGGACGAGGGACGGGCGCGCGCCCGACAGCCGCACCCGCTGGAGCAGGCCGGCGTAGGTGGGATCGGTGAGCACCACCGGGTCGCCCGGTTCCGTGGTGGCCAGCAGGACCGGCATGACCGCGGACGTCCCGCCCGAGGTGATGACGATCTGGTGAAGCGGGTCGTAGTCGAGGCCGGTCCGCCGGCGCAACTCGTCCGCGACCGCCTCGCACAGCACGGGCAGGCCGGTGAACGGCAGCCAGCTGTTGCCGGCGCCGGACGCGAGCGCCTCGGTCGTGGCGGCCACGGCGACCAGCGGCGGCGGGACGTCGGTGTCGAGGTTCTCCATCCGCAGGACGTCGGGGTCCGCCCCGGCAGCCGCCGCGACCTTGTCGATGTCGAACTGCTGGACCTGGGCGAAGCGGGAGTTCGGCCGCATGACACCTCCGCGTGTTCCGTATACGGAACGACACCGTCTCTCGGCTCAGCGGCCCTGTCAAGCGGAGGAGAGTCATTCGCCTGAGGAGTAATGATTTCTCCCGAAGGTGGAGAATCTTCCACCGAACAAATCCGGGGGAAAGTTCTCTACCCGCAGATTTCACACCGGTGTCGCCGGCGGATCACCACTCCGCAGTCCACGCCACCACGACAGCGGCGGCCGGCAGGAGTGCCACCACCGCCACGCCGGCCAGCACCCGCCGGCTTTTCGGCACCTCCGCGGCCGTCACGAAAGCCGCGATCGCCCCCGCCCCCGCGAAGGCGGCCGCGGCGGCCACGGCGTGCGCGTACGCCGACGGCCACGACGGCAGCACCTCCCCCACCAGCCGGAACACCGTCAGCACCCCGGCCGCCACCACCGCGACCCGCCGTCCGGGACGTACGCCCACCCGCTCCAGCGCGACGGCCGCCGCACCCAGCACCGTGACCGTGACGACGGCCAGCGCACCGACGGCGGGTGCCAGACACCCCCAGTCCTCGCACCCGATCCCGAGCCACGTCAATCGGACACTCGCCCACCAGAGCACCCCGAGCGCGCCGTAAACCCCCGCCGCCCGCCCCATCCGCCCCACCATGCGGCCATGATCGCACCCATATCCCCCGATTTCCGCGCCTCCCCCTGGCGCGAACCGCAAGCAGCGCGGCGTCAACGGTGCGCAGCCGTCAAGCGGCGCGGAACCATGAGTGGCGCGGCGACCAGCGCGGCTACGACGGTTGCGTTGTGCGGCGCTCGTCGGCGGCGGCCTCCGCGAGCCGGCCCAGGGCGCGTAACGCAACGGCACGGTTGGCGAAGAGGTCCGGTTGGGGGTCGAGGTCGATGGCCCGGGTGAGGTCCGACACCGCGCCTTCGACGTCCCCCAGCTCGAACCGCAGCACCCCCCGGTTGCCCCAGGCGGACGCCAGGGCCGGTCCCGCCTCGACGGCCCGGTCGAGGGCCGCGCGGGCCTCCTCCAGCCGTCCGGCAGCCGTTTCGAGCTGCCCCAGAACCGTCAGCAGGTACGCGTTCCCGGGCGACAGCGCGAGCCCGGCCGCCACGTCCGCCCTCGCCTCCTCGTCGCGTTCCAGACCAGCCAGCAGCCCGGCCCGGTTGATGTAGGCGTCCAGGTAGCCGGGGTCGAGGTCGATCACCCGGCTCAGGTCGGCCAGGGCCGCGTCGAGGTCGCCGCGCCCGATCCACAGCTCGGCGCGGTTGTAGTACGCCTCCGGCAGCGGCGGCCCGGCCCGCATGGCCGATTCGTAGTCGGCCAGCGCGGGCACCTCCTCCCCCATGCCGAGCAGCAGGTTCCCGCGTTCCAGGTAGTAGTCGGGGAAGGCGGGGTCGATCGCGATGGCCGCGCCGTAGTCGGCGAGCGCCTCCTTGACGTGCCCGAGCACCGCCAGGAGCTGGGCCCGGTTGGCCAGCAGCACCATGCGGTGGACGGGATGCCGCGCCCCCAGCTCGCGAGCGAGTTCGAGGGCCGACTCGACCAGTTCGAGCGCCGCGTCCAGCCTCCCGTGCCTGAGTTCGACCAGCGCCAGCCCGTTGCGGTCGAAGCCGAGCTTGAACGCCCGTTCCATGGGGTCGGGCAGCAGGGTGGAGATGGCGATCGCCTGGTTGATCCAGCCCCTGGCCCGGCCGAGGTCGCGCTGGGCGGGGTCGGGGTGCCGGGCGTCCAGCATGGCGGTGCCGTACGCGGCTGCGGCGTGCATGGCGGGGTCCTGGCTGGTCCTGCGGACCAGCTCCCAGAGGTCGCGGGCCTCCTGGACGCGGCCGAGCCCGCCGAGCGCCGTCGCGGTGCGCTGGGCGAATCGCCACCACTGCGTGCCGCCGGGCTCGGTCAGGGTGAGGCCGCGCTCGCCCAGTTCGGCGGCGGCGTGCAGGAATCCCTCGCGCATGCAGTGGTCGACGAGCGTCCACAGCTCGCCGGCGTCACGCGAGTCGGGGGCGAGGGGCGGGCCATCCGCGTAGAGGGCGATCGTCAGCACGTCAGGAGGGATCCGGCGCATCAGGACGTCGAGCAACTCGACGTCGGTGGGGTCGGCCTCAGCGCCGTTGCACACCACGAGCGTCCTGCCGGGCGGCACCACGGCACGGACGAACTCGGCGATCCCGTTGGCAAGCCGCAGCGTGCGGCGGGGCGCGGGCACCAGGATGCGTTCGTCGTCGGGAAGGCCCGCGTCGATCGTGGCCCGTCGGGCGGGCACCCGGTCACACAGACCGGGTGCGACCGCGCGGATCTCGAGGTCATGAGCCGCGACGAGATCAGCGGAACGTTCCATGGCGACGGGGACGAGGTGGTGCAGCAGCGCGGACCCAACGGTGTAGGGACCATGGGGGCGCCGTTGCCCGTCGATGATCGGCATCAGCAACGACGCGGTCTCCCGTCGCCGCGTCGGTGGCGCCCCCCGCGCCTTCAGATGGGACTTGCTGTCGCTCACCCCTTGTGTATGACGCTGGAGTTCCCGGTCAGCCTCTTGGCCCCCGGCTTGCGGACGATAATGCGCTTCATGATGACCCTTCCACTTGGGGATAACTCCCCATTATTCGGACACCTCAGCGATTATCAAGTTTTGCGGCGAATAAGTGCGGACTTTATAGATGAGAGGTTCGCGGAATTTGGCCGTTTCCGTCGGCCTATCGAGACCGAAACCACGAGGGGAGTGGCCCCGTCCTGTTCTGCTCCGCCTCTTCCATCAGCGCGCACAGGCAGCGCCCGGCGAGCGTTACCGACTGGCAGCAGCCGGGCCCTGACAGGTTTTTGGCACGAACGATCAGAGTCGCCCGTTCGATCAACCGCTCCAGGCTCGGCTCGTCACCCCCCTTGACCGCACGCGTCCGCCACGGGCAGTCGTCGTGGCTCTCGCAACCGCTCTTCCCGACGATCGGCACGGGACCGCCGCCGAGCTTCAGCGGATCGTCCCGCTTGACCCGCAGGTCAGCCAGCACCCTGGACGCCTGACGTGACACCGCGAGCAGTTTCCGCCGCTCCGCCGGCATCTTCGGAGCGGTCTCCCTGGACGGCACCGCGAGCAGCATCGCGACAGCCATCAGCCCGCCACCGACGATCATGCTCCAGCCGATCTGCTCGTTGAACCAGATCACCGCGATCGCGGCCACCCAGAGCGGCTGCGACGACATCAGCACCGCGCTGGGCACGGCCGACAGGTGCGCCTGCCCGTACGAGCGGGCCAGGAAGCCCAGCGCGCACGAGACGACGGACAGGTGGGCGAGTATCCCCCAGTCGGGCAGCGAGGCGGGCATGCTGAACCCGTCATGGGCCGCCAGCGCCCCGGTCATCGCGCCGATCGTGGCGAGCTGGACGACGGTGAGGGCGTAGGGGTCGAACCCGCGATCGGCCCGGGAGAGTTTCGCCAGCAGGAGCGTGTGCCCCGAGTACAGCGCTGCGGCGCCGAGGGTGACGACGAGCGCCAGCAGCGAGAACTCCTGGTCCTCGACGCCGCGCAGCAGCGTGAACACCGTCATCCCGGCCAGCGCCAGCCCGACGCCCACCCACACCCGTACCGGCACCTGCGCCTTGAACAGGCCCAGGGCCAGGATCGGCGTGATGACGACGCTGCACCCCACGGCGAACCCCGACACGGCCGAGGGAAGGCTGTCGAGTGCGATCGCCTGGGCGCTCTGCCCGACCCCGAACATGACCCCCAGGATCACCCCGTTGACCCAGGTCCCCCGCGACAGCCCCCGAAGGCTTCCCGGCCGGATGAGGAACAGGGTGAGCGCCGCGATCGAGTACCTCGCGGCGAGCAGGTCCTCAACTGGTAACCGGAGGATGAGATCTTTCATCAGCGGGAACGCCGACCCCCAGGCGGCGCTGACGAACAACAGAAGCACGGCTCCCATGAGGGGTCGGGGAGCGGCCAAGCCTGCCATGCCGGAAGCATCTCATCACGATGAGCAGCCGAAGATGTACAGCGAGCGCACGGTGATACTCCTCTACCACTCGGAGTGAAGAGCCTCACCCGTGGTCCCGGACATCCTTATCCGCACGGGTCGCCGAACCGCCCATTCCCCACAAATCCCTCCACCAGAAAACCACCCCAGGAGTTGCTCCGATGTCTTACGCGGTGCACGCGCTCGCCTACGCAGCGAGACGAAAGGGAGCGCCCACTCGCGCCTCCGGCGCGCGGCCAGCGGGTCTCGCACCCGAGGGGGCCGCACCGGCGGCTGGGGCGGGGGCCCGTCGACGGGCGGCTGGGATACGGACCCGCCGACGGGCGGCAAAGGGCCCGCGCTAAGGCCGCGCCGTACGGCTCGGAGACGCCTCAGGGGAGGCGGACTGCACACGCCCGTCTCGCGACGCACGAACGGCATCCGGCCGTTCTGGGCCCACTCGAACAGCGGGCATGGCGCACGAACGGATCCGGCCGGCACCGCACGCGCACGGGCTCAAACCAGGAGACCGGCCCAGACACGCGCCGGACCGCTGCACGCACAGGCACACACGGACTCATGCGTCCGCACCATGCGGAAGCGCACCATGCGGAAGCGTGGCAGGAGGGAGCGCTGCAGGCGGGAGGGGGCGCTGCAGGCGGGAGGGGGCGCGGGCGAACCGTGCGGTCATCGCTCCAGCATTGCCGCAGGCGTCAGCCGCTTCTCTCCGTACACCACGGTCAGCCCGCCCACCTGCTGCCGGGAGATCTCGCGCCACCCGTGCCGCTGGTACAGCAGCAGGGCAGCCCCCTGGTTCAGGGTCGTGTCGCCGCGGACGTTGTGAAAGCCCAGCTCCACCGCGCGTCTCTCCAGCGCCAGGAGCATGGCCGAGCCGTAGCCGCGGCGCTGGTGCGCGGGGTGGACGCGAAGCCGGCAGACCTCGGCGGTCTCCGTGTCGATGGGACGCAACCCGCCCATCGCCATGACCCGAGAGTCGACCTCGCCCACGAGGAAGTCGCCGCCGCACGCCAGGTAGAGCTCCTGGATGCGCGGGAAGTCGTCGTCGTAGTAGACGCCGTCACCCGGCGCCAGCCCCACCTCCGCCAGGCAGATCTGGTGGAGAGTGAGGATCGTGTCGAGGTCAGACCAGCGATAGCGCCGGATCTTCAGCTTCATGCACCGCCATTCCCTTCCCCCTTGACCTGTTGCGCGCGAAACTCCAGGAGGACGGGCAGCCCCGCATGTTCGGGGTCCTTCTGCCTGATGAGCCTCTCCAGTTTCACGGCCGGCCGGATGATGAACTCCGTCAGGTAGTCGGGGCCGAGCCTGCCCAGAGCCTCGTTCGCGATCCTGACGGCCTCGTCGACCTCTCCGTCGATCAGGCGGCACTGCGCGTGGTCGAGCCTGATCAGGGTCTGGTCGAGGATGTGGTCCTGGTACTTGTCGAGGGCCTGGTTGAGCACCACCTCGGCTTCGAGGGTCTGGCCGAGCTTGGTCAGGACGTCGCCCTGGTAGAAGTAGAGCTGCCTCTCGGTGTAGCCGAACGCCATGTCCTCCTTGTCGTCGGCGCGCATGTGCGTGAAGGCGTTCCTGGCCCGTTGGAGCGCGCGTTTGGCCTGGTCGACGACCTCCTTCTTGCTCTCGGTTCCCGAGAGCAGCGCCAGCGCGCGGGCCTCGACGACCGGGGCCATGGCCTGCGCCGCGCACGGGGTCTGGCCGGCGAGGTCGCGGCTCTTCTTGGCGAGGTTGAGCGCCTCGCGGGCGTCGCCGTAGTAGAGCGGGACGAGGGCTTCACGGGCCGTGACCCAGGCGCGCAGGGCGCGGTCGCCGGTCTCGTCGGCGGCCGTGCGGCCGGTGCGGAAGAAGGACCTGGCCAGCCGGTGGTCGCCCAGGTTGATCATGATCATGCCGCTCAGCCCGGAGAGCTGGGCGGCCATCCGGCACAGCCGCTCGAGCAGGTCGACGGGCTGGCGGTGGGCCATCGCGTTGCGTACGGCGCTCAGTTCGAGCAGCACGTCGCAGAGCAACCGCTGCGGCGCCGTGTTGGTGTACTGGCGGCCGAAGCTGAGCGTCGCCTCCTCCCACTGGTCGAGCATCGCGGGAGAGACGGTGGCCGAGACGAGGGTCTCGTCCATCCGCCGCCTGATGCCCTCGGCCGCGCCGAGGACGGTCGCGTCGGGCTTGGCGTCGGAGGGATTGTCGCCGAGCAGCCGGAGCAGCGTGCGCCGCAGGACGTTCTCGTCCTCCTCGCTGCCGGAGCTCAGATCCGGGTTCTCCGGCTTGATGATCAGGTCGCGCTCGTGCGGCGGGCGCGCCCCGGGCCGTTCCTGTGCCTCGGTGACGAGGAGGCCGGCCATCCGGTGGTTGTGGCCGCAGATGCACGGGCCGTCGTAGCCGAGCGAGGTGGGCTCCACCCGGTAGACGCTGCACAGGTAGTGGAGGTACTCGGGGCCGGGCCGTTTGAGCCCGCTCTCGTACGCCGACAGCAGCGTCTCGCCGATGCCGGGCACGGGTTTCTCGTCGCGGTTGAACAGGGCGCGGACCTGTTCGATCACGTCAGCGAGCGCGATGCCGTGTGCAAGACGGTGCCCCTTGATCTTGGTCGTGCCGAACTGGGACACGCAGGACTGGTGAATCTCCTCAGCGATCTGGGCAGGAGTGCGACCGGCGGCCAGGCCTTTGGCCCTGATCCGCCTCGCCATCTCCGTTTCCCTGTGCTGTCTGCCGGACATCCCGGCCCCTCTCACATGTCCCGACCGGTTCACTACCGGTGACGGAGCGTAGCTTTCAGGTTGCGCTGCGCCTACGAAAGACTATGGACCATTGATGGCGGGTTTGAAACGTCCTCTTGAAAGTTTACGGATAAGGATCGTCCTCCTGCGGACTGTTTCTTACATCCCACGAGGGAGAAGGCAACTCCCTGTAGCCAGGGGGGCCTCGTTGCGCCCGCCGCGGACTTGAGTCATCTTTGGCCCACCAGCCACGACCCAAGGGAGGAACGAGGTGGGGGACGACAACTTCGAGCACCTCGCGCGTCTTGTCTCCGCACTCGACGCTCACGGTCTGCTCGCACGAGTGGTCCAGACCCAGAGCGGACGGATGTTCGTCCGGGTGATCAACCCGAACGCGACGAGCCTGTCCGAGAACGTCACCTGTCGGCCGACGGTCGCGTCCGAGCTACCCGACTGGTGGTACTGCTGGTCCTGGGGAGAGCGGATGCACGCGGCCGACGATCCGGCTGGTGCCGCGACGAAGGTCGCGCGGGTGCTTGCCGCCGTGGGGGAGTGATGAGGCGGTGACCCGGGTGGAGCGCAGCCATCACGGATCACCGCACCCACGGCGGCTTCGCAGAGCCGGCGGAGTGGCCGGTGCGGAGGGCTTCCTCCTAGCGGAGGCCCTGGCCACTCCGCCGGTTCCTGCAACACACGAGGACTCCTGCAGCTCCCCGGCCGCAGGGACGAGCGTTCTCCGGGTCTGACCGGAGGGCGGTCCGGGAGATTCCTCCCGGAGATGAGAACGGCGGCGGACATGCTTCCGGGTGCATGTCTCCGCCGAGCCGCACGTCACCGGAGCGACAGGGCTCGCCCTCCGCGGCCCCGAGCCCTGCCGACCCCGTCTTCCCCGGCGTGATGTGACGGCGGCCGGTTCGGTCGGCGGTATCTTTTGCATCGAAAACATGCAAAGGGCCCGCCGGCCGAACCGCTTTCAAGGAGGATCCCCCAGTGTTCCTGCTGGCCCTGCCGATGACGCCACCTCCGACGGATATTCCGAGCCTTGACCAACTCGGGTCCGCCGTGGCGGGGACTTGCGGTTCCGACACCGTGATCTGCGGCCCGCTCGTCAAGTGGTTTCCCGATGCGGCCTGGGCCCCACTCGTCGCCAGCCTGATCAGCATCGTCCTCATCCTGGTGTTCGCGATCGTGGTGCGGAACCTCATGCACCGCGTGATCACCCGGGTCGTCAACCGGGCGGCCAGCGGCGGCTCCATCACCAGCCGCTTCCGGAGGAACGGCGCCGCCACCGAGGGCATCGACGCCCTGCTGCACGAGCGCCGCAAGCAGCGGGCCGAGACCATGGGCTCGGTGCTCAGGCATGTCGCCTCGATCCTCATCCTCGGCACGGCCGTGCTGACAGTGCTCGACCGCCTGACGATCCCCATCGCCCCGCTGCTGACCAGCGTCGGCATCCTCGGCGTCGCGATCGGCTTCGGCGCCCAGGAGCTGGTCAAGGACTTCATCGCGGGCATGTTCATGCTGCTGGAGGACCAGTACGGCGTGGGCGACGTGATCGACTGCGGCTCCGCGATCGGCACGGTGGAGGCGGTCACGCTGCGTGTCACCCGGCTGCGCGACGCCGACGGCCGCGTCTGGTACGTCCGCAACGGCACCATCACCCGGGTCGGCAACGAGTCGCAGGGCTGGTCCCGGGCGTACGTGGACGTCCCGGTGGCGTACGACTCGGACGTCACGACGGTGCGCGCGCTGCTGGAGAACGTCGCCGAGGAGATCTGGGCCGACGCCGAGTTCCGCGAGACGCAGATCGTCGAGCATCCCGACGTGTTCGGCGTGGAGGCACTGTCGGACGCGTCCCTGGTCTTCCGGATCTCCGCCAAGACGCTGCCCGCCAGGCAGGCCCAGGTGGCGCGGGAGTTGCGATACCGGGTCAAGGCGGCGCTCGACTCCGCGGGCGTGGCCATGGTCGCCAGCGCATAGGCTGTGACGGTGACTGAGACCTCCTTCTACGAGGCCGTCGGGGGCGAGGAGACCTTCCGGCGCCTGGTGCACCGCTTCTATGAGGGCGTGGCCGCCGACCCGTTGCTGCGGCCCCTCTACCCCGAGGAAGACCTCACGGGCGCGGAAGACCGGTTCCGGGGGTTCCTCATCCAGTACTGGGGCGGGCCCAACACCTACAGCCAGGAGCGCGGGCACCCGAGGCTGCGGATGCGCCACGCGCCGTTCGTGATCGGCGAGGCCGAGCGCGACGCGTGGCTGCGCCACATGCGCGACGCGGTCGAGTCGCTGGAGCTGCCACAGGATCAGGAGACCCGGCTCTGGGACTATCTCGTCTACGCCGCGCACAGTCTGGTGAACTCACCGGCATAAACGGGCATGACACGCCACATGGACTCCCCCTGGTGGCGTGACGCCGTCGTCTACGAGATCTACGTTCGCAGTTTCGCCGACGCCTCCGGAGACGGCGTCGGCGACCTCCCCGGGGTGCGGGAGCGTCTGCCGTACCTCAGGAGCCTGGGGGTCGACGCCGTCTGGCTGACCCCCTTCTACCCCTCCCCCATGGCCGACGGCGGATACGACGTGGCCGACCACCGCGGCGTCGACCCGCTGTTCGGCACGCTGGCCGACTTCGAGGCGCTGGTGCACGACGCGCACGAACTCGGGCTGAAGGTGCTGGTCGACGTCGTGCCGAACCACAGCTCCAGCGAGCATCCGTGGTTCCGCGACGCGCTGCGCGGGGTGGGCCGCGACCGCTACCTCTTCCGCGACCGTCCCAACAACTGGCAGTCGACGTTCAGCGGCCCGGCCTGGACCCAGCTCCCCGACGGGCAGTGGTACCTGCACCTGTTCGCGTCCGAGCAGCCCGACTTCAACTGGCGCAACCCCGAGGTGCACGCGGAGTTCCTGGACATCCTGAGGTTCTGGCTGGACCGGGGCGTCGACGGGTTCCGCATCGACGTGGCCATGGGGCTGTACAAGGCGGAGGGGCTGCCCGACGTCGAGGACCAGGCGTTCGCCTCGGTCTCGCCGATCTGGGGCCGGCCCGAGGTGCACGCCGTCTACCGCGACTGGCGCAAGCTGCTCGACAGCTATCCGGGCGAGCGCATGGCGGTGGGCGAGGTGTGGACGGACGACCCCGCCGACCTGGCCCTGTACGTGCGCCCCGACGAGCTGCACCAGAGCTTCAACTTCTCCTGGCTGCAGGCGCCCTGGTCGCCGGCCGCGTTCAGGAAGGTCATCGACGACACGTTGAAGACGGTCCCGTTCGCGACGTGGGTGCTGTCGAACCACGACGTGGTGCGGCACCGCACCCGCTACGGCACCGACGATCCGGGCACGGGTCTGGCGCGGGCCAGGGCGGGGCTGCTGATGATGCTGGCCCTGCCCGGCTCGGTCTACCTCTACCAGGGCGAGGAGCTGGGCCTGCCCGAGGTGACGGACCTGCCGCCCGAGTCCCGCCAGGACCCGGTGTTCAAGCGGTCGAAGGGCGAGCTGCCCGGCCGCGACGGCTGCCGGGTGCCGCTGCCGTGGACTCCTGACGGCGCCTCGTACGGCTTCTCGGCCGACGGGGTGGCGCCCTGGCTGCCCCAGCCGGACGAGTTCCGGACGCTGAACGCGCAGAACCAGGCCGAAGACCCCGGCTCGACGCTGGAGTTCTACCGCCGGGCCCTGGCATGCCGCCGCGAGCTGGCCCGGTCCGTCCCGTACGCGCTGGAGTGGCTGGAATCCCCGCAGGGTGCGCTGTTCTTCAGCCGTGGCTCGCTGACGTGCGCGGTGAACTGCGGCTCCGACCCGGTGCGGCTGCCGCCGCACGAGTCCGTGCTGCTGTCGAGCGGGCCGGTCGAGGACGGCGTCCTGCCGCCCGACACCGCCGCCTGGCTGCGTACCTCATGACGACGGTGTCGCGTCCGGCACCTCGATGGCGCTCTGCTCACCGCGGACCGGGATGACGGGCAGCGAGACCAGCGCGCAGGCCAGCCCTGCGGCGAAGCTCGCCCAGAACCCGGCCTGGGTGATCAGGACGCCGCCCAGCCAGGTCACTCCCAGCGACACCGTGTTCTGGATGGTGTTGTGGGTGCCGAGCACCCGTCCGGCCCAGCCGGGGCCCGCCAGCTCGCCCGCCGCGAGGTAGGCGAGCCCGTTGCCCGCCACGGTGATGACCGCGGCGAGCCCGAGCATGGCCGGGCCCAGCCAGGAGCGGGTGACGGTGCCGAGCACGAGCAGGGCGAGCACGGCGAGCGTGCAGAACGTGAGCAGCCGCAGGGGCGCCATCCGCAGCCCGCTCCTGTCGGACCAGCGGCCCACCGCGATGCGGACCGCGGCTCCGCCGATCGCCGCCACGCCGAAGAGCTGGCCGGCCATGACGCCGTCCCAGTGGTAGACGCTGACCAGGCATTCGACGCCGTACGTGCTGACCACGATCTGCGGCACGACGTGCAGCGCGCTAGTGGCGTGCACCCGCCAGAGCGCGGGCTGCCGGTACGGCGAGACGTCCTGCCCGGTGCTGGATTCGGCGAGCCTGCGGGGCGGTTCGGCCAGGAAGAGCGCGGCCAGCACGGCGGCGAGCAGGCTGACGGCGGCGCAGACGAGCAGCACACCGCGGATGCCGTGGGCGCGCGCGACAGGCGGCAGGACGAACGCGGCGGCGGCCATGCCGAGCGTGTAGGACACCTGGCGCAGCCCCATGGCGACGCCGCGTTCCGGCGGGTCGAACCAGCGCAGCACGATCCGCCCGCCACCGACCATGGCGGCCGATCCGGCGGCGCCGGCGAGGGCGAGCAGCGCAATCACGGCCCAGGTCTCGGAGACGAACGCGACGGCGGCGAACAGGACGACGGCCAGCCCCACTCCGGCGCCGAGCACCAGTCGTTCACCGCGCCTGTCAGCCAGCGTACCCCAGGCGACGAGGGCGACCATGACGCCGATGCCGGGGGCGTTGCCGATCAGTCCTCCAACGGGGAGGGAAACGCCGAAATATCGTTGTACGTCCGGCATGACGAGAGGCAGGCCGAACAGTCCCAACGTCACACTGGCGTGAGCGTTGACTCCGATGCCCAGCATCACCCAGCGTCTCCTGCCCCGCGGTGTCATAGGTCGGGCACCGGGCGGTTAGGCGAAGCGGCGGAGGTAGGCGAGTTCGTCCCCTGTGAGCCTGCGCGGCGCGGCCCGCTCCACGTCGTAGGCGACGAGCACGGACATGGCCCGCACGTACAGATCCTCGTCGTCGCGGATCTCGTACTGCAGCGTGAACCTGACCGGCCTGATCTCCGTGACCCACGTCTCCACGCGGACCGGCTCCGCCCGGAAGCCCAGCGGGCGTAGGTAGTCGATCTCGTGCCGGGCCACGACGAGGCTCTTGAAAGGCGCGTCACCGGCCTTGTACGGATCGATGTGCAGCATCCCCAGGCGGGCGTCTTCCAGATAGTCGAAGAAGCGGACGTTGTTGACGTGCCCGAGCGAGTCAATATCCGCAAATCTCACCATGCGGGGGAAGATGTGCCGTTGTTGTGCGACGAGGGAGTGTTCAACCACGTCCGCAACCGTACCTGTCCTCGTCACCCGGCCTCGCTCCGGGCAGCCTCGCGACGGTCAGGGGCCGGCGGTGCCGGCCGCGCCCGGCGAGCACGTCCTCCAGCGGGGGACGCCCGAACAGCGCCAGCGCCCGGCACCTCGGGCAGCATCACGGCTCGGTGCCTCGGGCAGCGCCACGGCCCGGCGCCCAGGAGCAGCATCACGGCCCGGCGGTCCCTCGAACCCGACAAAACTCACGGCGGGCCCTTGAGAAGGACCCGCCGTCGAATTCCAGAAACACCCACCGCACACGAGCAGAGGCCGGCCCCCACCCCCGCGTAGGGGCCACGTCTCAGACGATCAGTCCCTGTGCAGCTTCCTGTAGGTGATGCGGTGGGGCCGAGCGGCGTCGGCGCCAAGCCGCTCGATCTTGTTCTTCTCGTAGTCGGCGAAGTTGCCCTCGAACCAGAACCAGTTCGACCCTTCCTCCCACGCCAGGATGTGCGTGGCGATGCGGTCGAGGAACCACCGGTCGTGGGACGTGATCACCGCGCAGCCCGGGAAGTCGAGCAGCGCGTTCTCCAGCGACGACAGCGTCTCGGTGTCGAGGTCGTTGGTGGGCTCGTCGAGCAGCAGGACGTTGCCGCCCTGCTTGAGGGTGAGCGCGAGGTTGAGCCGGTTACGCTCGCCACCCGACAGAACCCCGGCCTTCTTCTGCTGGTCAGGGCCCTTGAAGCCGAACGCCGCGATGTACGCCCGCGACGGCATCTCGACGTTGCCGACCTTGATGTGGTCGAGCCCGTCGGAGACGACCTCCCAGACGTTCTTCGCCGGGTCGATGCCGCCCCGGCTCTGGTCGGCGTAGGAGATCTTGACGGTTTCGCCGACCGTGATCGAGCCGCTGTCGGGCGTCTCGCCGTCGGTGATCATGCGGAACAGCGTGGTCTTGCCGACGCCGTTGGGGCCGATGATGCCGACGATGCCGTTACGTGGCAGGTCGAACGTCAGGTTCTCCATGAGCAGCCGGTCGCCGAAGCCCTTGGTGAGCTGTTCGGACCTGATCACCGTGGTGCCGAGGCGCGGGCCCGGCGGGATCTGGATCTCGTCGAAGTCGAGCTTGCGGTACTTGTCGGCTTCGGCGGCCATCTCCTCGTAGCGCTGGAGGCGGGCCTTGCTCTTGGTCTGCCGGGCCTTGGGGTTCGAGCGGACCCACTCCAGCTCGTCCTCCAGGCGCTTCTTGCGCTTGACGTCCTTCTGCCCCTCGACCTTGAGACGCTGGGTCTTGGCCTCAAGGTAGGTGGAGTAGTTGCCCTCGTAGGCGAAGGCGCGGCCACGGTCGAGCTCGAGGATCCAGCCCGCGACGTTGTCGAGGAAGTAGCGGTCGTGGGTGACGGCCAGCACGGTGCCCGCGTACTTCTCCAGGTGCTGCTCCAGCCACTGGACGCTCTCGGCGTCGAGGTGGTTGGTGGGCTCGTCGAGCAGCAGCAGGTCGGGCGCCTCCAGCAGCAGCTTGCACAGCGCGACGCGGCGACGCTCACCACCGGACAGCTTCGCCACATCGGCCTCGGGCGGCGGGCAGCGCAGCGCGTCCATGGCCTGCTCGAGCTGGCTGTCGAGATCCCAGGCGTTGCGGTGCTCCAGCTGCTCCTGCAGCTTGCCCATCTCGTTCAGCAGCTCGTCGCTGTAGTCGGTGGCCATCTGCTCGGCGATCTCGTTGTACCGGTTGAGCATCGCCATCGTCTCGGCGACACCCTCCTGCACGTTGCCGAGGACGGTCTTCTCCTCGTTGAGCGGAGGCTCCTGCTGGAGCATGCCGACCGTGAAGCCCGGCATCAGCTTGGCCTCTCCGTTGGACGGCTGCTCCAGGCCGGCCATCATGCGGAGCAGCGTCGACTTTCCGGTGCCGTTCGGACCCAGGACGCCGATCTTGGCTCCGGGCAGGAACGACAGCGTGACGTCGTCAAGGACAACCTTGTCGCCATGCGCCTTGCGCACGCGCTGCAGCGTGTAGATGTACTCCGGCATGGTAACTAGCTTAGGGGCTACGGACCCGCGCTTCCGCCGCCTCCCCAGCCCCCTGCCCCCAGCCGCCCCGGAACTCCCACCAACCCCCGACTCCCCCGCCAAGCGCTCCCGGAAGCTCGACAAACCCATCGCCTTGCCTGATTGAGGTTGTTCGAAGAGCAACCGCTGAGGGACGACCGTCGGGAGCGCTGTTCATGGACGACCGGTCACCAGAACAGCCGGTCCTCACAGGGAGGCGAACACTCCGGCCTCCTTCGCGGGACGGTTCCCCAACGAACCAACCGTCCAACTGCGGGCACCCTCACCCCAGCCCGCGAGCGTCCTTGAGCGGGGCGCGGCAGGCAGATGATCGGGGTCAGGTGAGGGGCCGTCAGAGGTCGAGTGGGTCGCTGGCCGCGGGGTGGCCGCCCGCATCTGGTCGGGCTGGGCGTTAGGTGGGGGTGTCTTCCGAGCTTGGGCGGGGTGGCTGGACGATGGGGATGCAGATGCGGTCTCGGCCGAGTTCCTTGGCCCGGTAGAGGGCCAGGTCGGCGGCGGCCAGGAGTTCGATGAGGTCGTCGCCGTGAATGCTCATGATGGCGACCCCCGTCGAGACCGTAACGGTGATCATGCAGTCGTCGGCCGGGACGGCCATGCGGCTGATTCTGCAGCGAAGGCGCTCCGCCACCATTCGGGCCTCGTTGATGTCGGCGCGCGGTAGCAGGACGACGAATTCCTCGCCGCCGAAGCGGCCCACCACGTCGTAGTCGCGGAGCTGGCTGCGCAGGGTCGCCGCGACGTTGATGAGGACCTGGTCGCCCAGGAGATGGCCGTGGGTGTCGTTGACCCGTTTGAAGTGGTCGATGTCGATGAGCAGGAGCGCCAAGGTCTCGCCGGTGCGCCGAGCGCGGACGATCTCCGTGTCGGCCTCGCGCTGCCAGGCGGCGGCGTTGAGCAGGCCGGTCTTGGGGTCGGTGCGGGCGGCCGCCTGGAGCTGGGCGTGCAGGAGGCTGCGCTGAAGCAGGACCACCGGTGGGAGCGTCAGGACCAGCAGCGCCAGGTTGAGACCGCACGCGATCGCCACCGTGACGCCGAGGCACAGTTCCACGACGTCGAGCAGGAAGCTCTCCCGGTCCCACAGCACCTCACGCCAGCGGATGTCGGGATCGGCGGTGTGCGCCGCGATGGCGATCAGGCTCGTGTTGAGGAGAGCGAAGATCATCGCGGCGGCGACCGCGGCGGCGATCGGGCTGCCGCGGCCGCTCGACAGCGCCGACGGATCGGGGACGAGCTCGTGGAAGATCACGGAGGCCGTGCATCCGGCCAGGCCGATGGCGGCCGTGCTGCCCACCCTGCGGTACAGGACCGTCGCGCGGACGCGCAGCTGGAGCAGGAACTGCAGCACGATCGGCGCGAACAGGGCGTAAACCGGCGGCAGGAGCAGCGCGACCGGCAGCCACCACGCCGACAGCAGGTCTCGCGAGACCCCCGCAGGCATGCCGAGACGCCTGGTGGCCTCGATGCAGACCGCGCCGCAGCCCATGAGAGCGGCGAAGGTCAGCAGATCAGACCACCGGAAATGGGTGAAAGTCGCCAACAGCAGGATCGCGGCGAGATCGAGGGTGACGAGCCCGCACAGGTACCCGACGAGCGAGCGGCGCTGCCCCAGCAGCGGCCAACGGCCGACCAGCGATGACACACCGTCGCGAGACTCGACCGAGGTGTGACTGGTCGTCGCCATCTCGTCTCCTCCCTGACTAACGATGTGTAACACGATAATTGCGGAGTGTGCGTCGTGCGATGGGAACCGCTACGTTGACAGCAGGGCCGCATACCACTTGTGGTCAAATGAAGGAGAACCGCTCACTTCGCGAGCGAACCGTGCGGGAAAGGAGCAGCCATGGTGCGGGGCGTAACCTGGACCTGATAAACGCTCTTGCCAGCTGACACGGGCAACACACCATCGGCCGCTCCCTCCTCATGCCGCGCCTAGCAACGCACGGTATTCGCGCGTACGGTCGGTGGCCCCTCCTCCTCCATCTTCACCAGCCCGCTTCAGGGCACTCTCAGGCTGCTGCTCGTTCCTGCACGTGCCAGTCGGCCTCTGCTGCTGCTCTCTCCCCTGCGCGCGCCGTCCGGCTCCCGCCGACTGACCTCCCCGCTGTTACCTGCGCCCCGGTTGCCCGACCCCCGCGCGCCTGACCCCTGGCTGCCTGGACGCCGGTTGTCTCTCCGGGTGCCGCTTCCTGGTTGTCGTCTCCGTCGGCGTCGTCTGCGGCGAAGGGGTGTGGGGGCGTCGTCTCGTCGGCAGGCCTTCCTGGCTTAGACGAGGTCGCGGCGGCCGCGCTGCCGCCATCGGCCGAGGCCGTGTCAGGCGATCGGCGGCGAGAGGTACCCGATGCCTCGAGCGAGAGGTCGTTCCTGGTTTCCACGCCGCCCGGCCGATCGAATGTGCCCTCGGCTCGGGCCTGACCAGGGGCATTCTCGGCTTGGGGCCGGCCGGGGGTTTCGGAGCCGGCGTGCGCGGTCGAACCGGCCGGGCCGTTGGGGGCGGTTTCTGGGCGTCGTGCCGGAAGGCGCCTGGCTCCCATGGCCCAGTCTTGGGTCTCCTCGTCGAGGCGGTCGCGCATTTCCCTGCTCACCGCGGCCGCCGCTCCGGCGCGCTCCGGCTTGGTGAAGACGCCGGTGCCCCAACGCAGGTCGTGGCCCACCGCGCTGGCCTCCACTTCGGGCATGAACCTGCGGTCTCCCTCGGGCCCGAACTCTCTGATGCGCAGTTTGCCGGAGACCACGATCGGCTGCCCGATGCGTACGGAGTGGGCGACGTTGTCGCCGAGCGAGCGCCAGCAGCGGACCGCGAAGCAGACCTTCTCCCCGTCGGCCCACTGCCCGGTGCGCTTGTCGTAGTAGCGGTGCGTGGTCAGCACCCTGAGCGAGGTGACCTTGGCGCCGTCTTCGAAGGTGTACTGCCGTGGCTCTGCTGCCACGTTGCCGGTCAGCGTGATCTGGATGTCGTTCATCTGATTGCCTCCCATGCGGCGGGCCAGGCTGCCCGCGACCTGGGAACACCGTGCCTCAGCCGCCCAGCCCACCCGGCCGCCGAACCCGATTCTGTGGACAGCCGCCATGCAGCCGGTCACTCCCTGTGGACAGAGGACGGACCACCGAAAAGAAGGAGCGAGGGACCGCCGTGTGGCGGACTACCGGAAGGACGGGAAGCGCGGGCCACTGCGGGGCGAGCCACGATAGGGCGGGCCGCCGCACGTACGCGGACGAGGCAGGCAGCCCGGAAGGTTGGGTGCCAAGCGCCGGCAGGAAGGTGGATTTATCCTGACAAGCCGCGCAGGGCCGTGTAGAACGCGTGGTGCCGTCCCAGTTCCTGCTCCACCGGCTCCACCACCGTGGTCTCGGCCACCGCCGACACCCGCCGCCGCATCTCCCGCTCCAACCGCTCCCGCTCCTTGGACGCCCCCAACTCCACGAAGTTCCGCGAAGCGATCCCGGACAACGCCCCCAATCCCAGCACGGAAGCCATCATCAACCCCACCCAGGGCAGCGCCGCCGTGTCGCCGAGCAGTTCCATCCCGCCGGGCGCCTGCCCGGGTGCGAGCAGCCCCACGGCCAGCCAGGCCAGCCCGAGGACGAACGCCACGACGAGCAGGTACTGCCACACCTTCAGCACCCGCCACCATCCGGGCACCCGGTCGAGCTGCGGGGCGACCTCGGTGAGGTCCTTGGTGAGCGCCTCGGGCAGCTTCCCGGCGCGTGACCTGGCCGCCTTGTGCACCGCCGTCCGCCAGACCGGGTGCATCCCTGCGGTCAGCCCGTCGGCGAGCGCCTGGACGGCGTTGTTCACCTCGGCCGACTGCGCGCTGACCGACCCGGTGGCGATGCCGCGGACCTCGTCGGCGATGTCCTCCAGCCGCAGGCTCTTCAGCGGGTCGGGGCGCAGCCGGGCGATCCACCGGGGGTACGGCCAGCCGACCCACTGGTCCGACCGTTCCGCGTAGATGTTCTCCATGGCCTCGCCCACGGCCGGTACGCCCACCGCGTCGCAGAGGGCGTCCGTGAGGCCGAGCCGCCTGGCCTCGTCCACCGAGGCGGGCGCCGACAGGGCGCTGCCGACCGGCATGCTCTGCGCCAGGCGGCTCTGCAGCCGGTCGAGGTCGGCCTCGAGCTTCTGCATGGCAGCACGGCGGCGGGACACGGCGGCGGCGATGACGCTCTTGAGGCTGTCGATCCCGCGCCCGCTGACCGTGGAGGTGGGCACCACGGTGGGATGTTCGACGCCTTCCCTGCGCAGCAGGTCGTTCAGGTCGATGACCAGCTCGGCCAGCTCCTCGGGGGCCAGCCGGTCGGACTGGTTGAGCGCGAACACGGTCACCGCGTCGTGCCCGGCCAGCTCGGTCACGTAGCGCCGGTGCGTGGAGGCGTCGGCGTACTTCTGCGGGTCGAGCACCCACACGACCAGGTCGGCCAGGCCGATGAGCCGGTCGGCCTCGGTGTCGGTGAGCGCCCTGATGGAGTCGTGGTCGGGCAGGTCGAGCAAGATCAGCCCGTGGAGCTGGCTCTCGCCCTTGTCGAGGGCGCTGGCGCGGGCGAAGCGGTGCCGCCACTGGATCTGCAACCAGTCGAGCAGCGGCCCGGCGCCTTCCAGCCCCCACACGCAGGCGTGGGTGCGCGCGGTGGTGGGCCTGCGCACGCCCGTGGGAGACAGTTCCAGCCCGGAGACGGCGTTGAACAGCGACGACTTGCCGCTTCCCGTGCCGCCCGCCAGCGCGACCACGGTGTGGTCCGACGACAGCTTGAGGCGTTCGCCCGCCTGCTGCAGCACCGTTCCCGCCTCAGAGTGCAGCTTGGCGTCGAGCCGTCCGCCCCCCAGCTCGACGATCTTGGTGAGTGCGGTCAGCCGCGGGGCGAGGCCTGGCTTGGTCGTGACAGTGGTCATCGCGCGACCTCTAGGTTGTAGGTCGCCTGGTAGAGGCGGGTCGCGGTGGACTCGTCCGGGACCCCGGCGGAGTCGAGCGCTTGCACGTAACGCATGGATTCCTCGTCGAACAGCATGCCGATCCTGGCTCGTAGGTCGCTGAGCGCCTTGGCGCCGATGCCGCGCAGCGACTCGGCTCCGAGCAACGCGGTGACCAGCCGGTGCGACAGGCCCTCCGCGCCGCGTGCGCTGAACATCGCGACCATGAAGATCAATGAGAGCGAGTCGGCGTCGAACGACACCACCTTGGACACCGACCGCTTGGCCACGCCCTCGGTGCGCACCAGCTCCGTGACGTGCTCCTGCCAGGCGGCGATGCCCCGGCTGGCGCGCCGCACCAGCTCGTCGGACGGCCGCTCCAGCCCGTCGGCGAGCGCGGCGCCCGCCTCGGATCGCCGCCGCCAGCGGGCGACGACCTCCTCGCTG